>VBKX01000322.1 GCA_005879435.1 Deltaproteobacteria bacterium | reverse complement strand
CTGATTGAAGTCAGTCCCTGCTTGATTATGAATAAGTGCCGCGAGCCGAACGGCATCGAACATGTTCTGTCCGTCGTTTGACGCCGAGCCGTCGGTGCCTAATCCAACGTTAATGCCCGCGGCGAGGAATTCTTTCACTTTCGCCAGGCCGCTGCCGATGCGCAGATTGCTCGCCGGATTGTGCACCGCCGTCGCGTCACGCCGCGCGAACAATTCGACGTCATCGTCATCGATCCAAATCGAATGAGCCAGGGACAGATTTGAATCCAGGACACCTACTGCATCTAAGTGCTTAAGCAACGACGTGCCGTATATCTCCCGCCCCATCACGGCCTGAGTCTTGGTTTCGGCGAGATGGATGTGCATAGGCAAATTTCTCCGCCGAGCCATCTCTGCGGATTTCCTGAGCAGTTCGTCCGTGCAGCGCTGGACCGCGGATGGGCCGGGACACGCGGTCGTTAGTTTCTCGGGAGCGTGCAAAGTATCGATAAACGCTTCGCAGTCTTCGAGCCAGGCTTGCGTCGGCTTGGCTTCGCTCGCGCTCATGCGTCTGATCTCGTCGCTGAATTGCTTGGCTGAGTCGCCGAGGGGCATCGTCTCTTCATAATTTTTGTCCGATAGGGTGAGCGCGACTATGTGGCGTAGACCGAGATCACGCATCGCTTGAATCGCCGCGCCGGCGCCCATAAAGCGGCAAGCCTGATTACCGAAGAAGTGATCGAGCACCGTCGTCGCGCCGTTCTTGAGCATCTCCATGCCGCCGAGAAGCGCACTGGCGTAAAAGTCCCCCTCGCGCATGTCGCGCAGGGATGCCCGGTAGTAGGCGCGCCAGATCTCCAGCGGCTTGCTCGGCATCATGCCGCGCACGAGATTGGCAGGAGAATGGCAATGGCCGTTGATCATGCCGGGCATGGCGATCGTTCGGTCGGCCTCGATCGTCCGGTCGAACGGACCCGCCGGTGTCCACTCCATCGGGCCGACGTAGTTGATCCGATTCCCGTCAATGGCGATAGCACCCTTCTCAATGACATCGTTGTTTTCATTCATCGTGACGATGAGCGGATTACGAACCAGTATTTTCACAGCGGCCTCATACTCAACGGAGAAGCGGGGACCGGCTACTTTTCAAAAATATTGAAAAGTAGCCGGTCCCCTTAATCCTGACGGCTTGAACGATTTGAACGTTTTAAATTGAACTTGCGGCATTGAATGCGAGACCCGAAACTGACCCAATATGCTTACACAAATCCCATTTTGCGGCCCCAGTTCTCGGGATCCTTGAGGAAGTCAATGATTTGCTTGCTCGACTCTGCGCTGAAATAACTCTTGCTTAAACCGGTATCCAAGACATCGTCCCAATTGGCGAGCACGTGTAGCGCGATATCATTCTTTGCAAGATTGATTTTGCCTTCATGCAGGTTCAAGCGATCCGAGGCGTAATCGAAGACACAGAGGCAGCTGGTCATTTTGGCTCCCGCGCCACGAATCCCGATATTGAAACGCAGCTTGCTCAGGCCGTCCGTAATCAGATCTTCGACCAGCATCACGCGTTTGCCCGGCTCCAGAATCCCTTCGATTTGCTTGGTGCCGCCATAACCTTTCGGCTGTTTGCGAATATAAATCATCGGCTTTCTAATCAGGTGCGAAACAAAAGACGCGTAGGGAATCCCGGCCGTTTCGCCGCCGGCGACGACATCGATATGGTCCAATCCGATGTCCGTTTCCGCTTTTTTTGCCAACGTGGTAACGATGTATTCGCGCTGTGGCGCAAACGACAAAAGCTTTCGGCAGTCGATATAGACCGGCGAGATGCGGCCCGAGACAAACACGAAGGGTTTGTCTTTATAGACCGCGATCGACTCGGTGGCTAACAGCATCTCGGCGACTTTCTTGGAAACTTCGCTCATAGAGTTACCTTTCAAATGCGCGGGATAGGCTGGCTATAACATAGCGGTACGTTGTTTCCAATAAAGCTGGCGGCTTGAAAACAGATTTTCAGCCGCAGCGGAAGCTGGTAGTATGCTCGCGAATGAAGCGACGTCCAGCTGCCGCGAGCTCGGCTCCAGTCATTGTTCCGACCGTCAATAAACGGCGCCTCATGCGCGATCTAAACGCCATCGGCCGCATCGGCATCGGCGACCGCGGTGGGGTGACGCGCTTGGTTTTCTCGATCAAAGAATTGCGAAGCCGTCAGGTGTTGATTCACCTGATGCGCCAGGCGGAGCTTCAAATACATATCGACGGCATAGGTAACATCTTTGGCCGGTTGGAGGGCAGTGATCCGAAGGCGCCCGCGGTTTTGGCCGGCTCGCATCTCGACACGGTCATTCACGGCGGCAAATACGACGGTCCCGTCGGTGTGATCGGGGCGCTCGAAGCGGTGCGCACCATAAGAGAAAACAAAATATCCGTGCGCTCGCCCCTCGAAGTCGTCTGTTTCGTAGGTGAAGAGCCCAGCCGATTTGGTTTCTCGACGCTCGGCAGCAGCCTCGTCGCCGGCGAAGTGCATCCGAAAGATTTGACCCATGCCGTGGACCCTCAAGGAACGAAACTGGCGGATGTGCTTTCCAGCTTGGGCATCTTACCGCGAAATCTCCATCAACTGCAGCGCCCGTCGAAAAGCCTTAAGGCTTACATGGAACTTCATATCGAGCAGGGTCCGATCCTCGAGGCAAAAGCGAAGAAAATTGGGCTCGTGACTTGAATTGCCGCGCCGAGCCGCTTCAAAGTGATCTTCAAGGGGCGCGCCGATCACTCAGGCACCACACCGATGGACATGCGCAAAGACGCATTGGTTGCGTCGGCGCAGCTGATCGAATATGTGGAAACTGTTTGCCGGAAATTTTCCTCCATGGCCAGAGGCCGAGTCGTGGGCACTGTCGGCGCCATGAAGATCGAACCCGGCGTGATCAACGCCGTGCCGGGAAGAGCCGAGCTCTCGATCGATATCCGCAGCACGTCCGCTCAATCGAAGGACAAAGTTGCGAAGATGGTTAAGGAGCGCGCCGAACAGATTGCGCTCAAGCGCGACATCGGCGTTAAAGTTCTGAACATCCGGGCAGAGAATCCCGTACCGCTCGATAGGCGGTTGCTGCGCGTAACTCGCACGCTCTGCGATGACAAGAGAATCGATTACGAAATTATGCCGTCCGGCGCGGGGCACGACGCCATGCAGATGGCGAAGATTACACCTGCCGGCATGATTTTCATACCGAGCCGTCGCGGCATCAGCCATAACCCGCTCGAATGGACTGATCCCGGCGATATCGCTCTCGGTGCCCAACTGCTTATGGAAACCATGATTCGAGTTGCCAATGAAAACCTCTAGAATCAAGAGCAAACGACTACTCAACGCCGCCCAAATCAAAGTTATTCTCGAACGCTTTGCCAGAGAGATGACGAAAACTTACGGCAACCTGGATCAAATCGTTTTTATCGGCATCCGCACTCGCGGACCCTACGTTGCGAAACGGCTCGCCGAATTTATCAAGAAACGTCATGGCAAAGAAATCCCCGTCGGCGAGATGGATATCACATTGTATCGAGACGATTTAAACGCGCTGTTGCCTGGGGGCACCATCGATCACACGCGCATCCCTTTCGACATTGCCAACAAAATCGTCGTGCTTTTCGACGACGTGCTCAATACAGGACGGACGGTGCGCGCAGCGGTCGATCATTTGATCGACCTCGGCCGGCCGCGCATGATCCATCTCGCAGTCATGATCGACCGGGGCGGGCGGGAATTGCCTATCGCCGCGAACTATGTCGGCAAGAAGATCAGCTTGGCTGCCTCGGGCAACGTCCAGGTGAGGCTTAAAGAAATCGACAAAACCGACGAAGTCGTATTCCAATAATGCGGTTATGTGAAATGCAGCTGGTTTGAAAGCAGCCGCAAAGCCGGTAATTTAGCCGCACCATCAAAACGCGTACCTATAAATCGCATCGTAGCGCGGCGCCGCATGCATCAGCCATCAGCCGTATTTGCGCTGGTCCGCAACCAAAGGCGTGGTGGCATTGGCTTGAGACGGAAACGTCATCGTCACCCGGGTGCCTGATCCAGCCTTGCTGCTTACGGACAATTTCCCGCCGACGAGTTCTGCCATGCGCCGAGCTACGGTCAGACCGAGGCCAAGACCTGAATAAGCCCGTTGCACCGACGTATCGGCCTGGTGGAAAGGCTCAAAGATCGAATCAATCTTACTTTCTTCGATACCGACTCCCGTGTCGATAATTTCAAATTCGACGCCGCTCTTGTCGGCCGTTGCTTGCACCTTGACGTTGATCTCACCATGGGCGGTAAATTTGACGGCGTTATTGAAGACATTCTGAAAAACCCGTTCGATCTTTGCTCGGTCGCTGACCAACGCGAGATCACGATCCGTCCCATGAACGTTGACTTGTAGCCCTTTCGCAAGAATCATCTTCTCGTGGCGTTTCAGCGTCTCGTTGACCACCTCGCGGGCGTCAAATTTTTCCAAGGTCGCATTGGCGTCTCCGGCATTGAGCGAAGTCATCCATAACACGTTATCGATCAGCTCGAGCAGTTCCTCGGAGTTGCGGTACACCGTTTCGAGAACCTTTTGCTGTTCGTCGGAAAGCTTGCCGATCACCTGGTTGAGCAATAGGTAAACGAATCCGACGACGACACTCAGCGGCGTTCTCAATTCGTGCGAGATGTTGGACAGAAAATCCGATTTGACTTGTCGGAGACGCGCCTTTGCCGTGCGCCGCTCCAATCCCCGCCGGACCAGCGAGAGAATGTGATTGACGTCGAAGGGTTTTGAAATGTAGTCGAAGGCGCCGAGACGAAGTCCCTCGATCGCGGTATCCAGCGACCCGTATCCGGTGATAATGATCGCCTCGATGTCGGGATCATGCTGTTTGACCTTCTCCAGCACGTTGATGCCGCTAAAGCCCGGCATCTTGAGATCTACGGTGACGAGATCAACCGGCACCTGTTTGAGCATTTCAACCGCCTGGGTGCCACGGTCCGCAGTATGAACATTGTAGTAGGGGTTGAGAATCATCTTTAATGACTCTCGTGGACCCATCTCGTCGTCAACCACTAGGATACTGGGTTTGCTGATGTCCATGACCAAAGACATCGAGCAAGTAACATGCCATCGTTTCGATAGTGGCAAACGGCTAATTTAGAAAGGTATTTCTACGAAATGAGGGCTAGCGAAGAGAGTTGTGGGAACAAATTTGTGCTTTTATGTCGATAATTTCACTTCCGCTTCGGAATCATTCGGATCATTGATCTTTAGTTTTTCGATCCGGTATTTCAAGATCCGCCGGCTAGTGCCCAAAAGCGACGCTGCCTTCGTTTGATTAAAACCGGTACGCTGCAGGGCTTTCACGATCAATTCCCGCTCAAACTCATCGACGGCATCGCTGAGAGGACGAGACCCGTTCAGCACATCCTCCTTAAGAGTGGCGGTCTGATCCGTGGATCGCATGCCGAGGGGCAGATCACGCAGCAAAATCGTTTCGTGCGGTGTCAGGATGGTTAGTCGCTCGACCAGATTTTCCAGTTCGCGAATATTCCCGGGCCAAGCGTAGGAGGTAAAAAAATCCACGACTTCCGGAGAGAGGTTCTTCACCGCGATAGAATGCTCCTGCGCTTTGAGCCGCACGAAGTGATCAAGCAGCAGAGCGATATCTTCGCGCCGTTCCCTCAGCGGCGGTAGAAAGAGAGACACTACGTTGAGCCGATAAAACAAGTCAGGGCGAAACTCTGCAGCCTTGGCCATCTGTTCTAGGTCTCGATTGCTCGCGGCGATCACGCGGACGTCGACTTTGATCTCGTCTGTTCCGCCGAGACGGGTAAAAGTTTCTTGTTCGATAGCCCGCAAAAACTTCGCTTGGGTTCCGAGATTCAGCTCGCCGATCTCATCGAGAAAGAGCGTGCCACTGTGCGCCAATTCGAATCGTCCCAGCTTCTTCTGCGAAGCGTTAGTAAACGCACCCCGCTCGTACCCGAACAACTCACTTTCGATGAGCGTGTCCGGCAGCGCAGCGCAATTGACCACGACGAACGGCTTCGAACGCCGATCGCTATTATAGTGAATCGCGCGGGCGATAAGCTCCTTGCCGGTACCGCTCTCGCCGGTAATTAAAACCGTGCTCTTTTTGGCGGCCACCATGCTCACCGCCTTAAACACATCGATGATCTGTTTCGACTTGCCGATAACATGGTCAACACCATATTTGCGCCCGACTTCTTCCTTGAGCCGCTCCAACTCGCGCGACAGTTGCACTTTTTCCATGGCATGTTCGACACGCAAACGGAGCTCTTCAACGTCGAACGGTTTCGTCACATAGTCGAAGGCGCCCGTACCTTTGGCCGCAAAAGCGGTGCGCGCCGTGTTAAGGCCGGTCAGCATAATGACCTGACAATCGGCAGAAAGCGATTTAATTTGCTTTAAGACAGCGAGCCCGTCCGTGCCCGGCATCATGATGTCCAGCAGCACGACATCCGGCGCCTCGTCGGCTACTTTTTGGATCGCATCGTCGGCAGTCGGAGCCTCGATAACGCGGTAAGACTTGTTAAAAACCAATTGCAAGGATTGACGCACCCCCGCTTCATCATCAACGACCAATATCAACGGTTGGCTCATGTCGGCTTTTTTATCGGTGCTCTGCAATCGGAAACTCCATTCTCACTATTTCTGTATCGCCGTCGGATTGATCGATGCCGAATTGCCCGCCGTTTCTTTCCAACAGATGCTTGGCAAGCAAGACACGAAGGGGAAGGATACTTTCGTTCGG
>VBKX01000321.1 GCA_005879435.1 Deltaproteobacteria bacterium | reverse complement strand
CGATGAACTGGGGACATGGTTACGTCGATTTCGCTGGCTCCACCGTGGTCCACGCCGTCGGCGGATTCTGCGCAATGGCTTTGGCTGTGCTTCTCGGCCCACGTATTGGCAAGTATGGGGCCGACGGAAAACCACGCGCCTTTCCAGCGCACAATATTGTATTCGTGGTCACCGGGACGTTCATTCTGCTATTCGGCTGGATGGGTTTTAACCCCGGTTCCACTCTGGGCGCGACGGACTTGCGGATATCGGTGATTGCCATAAACACCAATCTCGCTGCGGTTGCGGGATCAGCGACGGCGATGATTCTTTGGTATTTTCTGTTTAAGAAGCCGGATATAACGATGGCGTGTAACGGCATGCTGGCCGGCCTGGTTGCGATCACCGCGCCCTGCGCCTTCGTGAGCGCCAATTCCGCTGTGGTCATAGGCATCATCGCCGGCATCGTCGTCTGCTCCGGAGTCTTGTTCAATGAGCGCGTGCTCAAGGTCGACGATCCCTGTGGCGCCGTCTCGGTGCACGGTTATTGCGGTTGGCTCGGCGCCGTCTGTGTCGGTATTTTCGCCGATGGGACTTACGGGTCCGGGTGGAACGGCGTCGGCGCTGCGAGCTATCTTGGCAAAGCGGGCCAGGGGGTGACGGGTTTGCTCTACGGTGACTCATCGCAATTCTGGTTGCAGTTGGGCGGTGCCACCCTGTGCATGATCTACGCCTTCGGCTTCACCTACGTCACTTTCAAGCTGGTCAACGCCATCGTGCCGTTACGAGTACCGGCCGAAACTGAACTTGAAGGTCTCGACATTCCCGAATTCGGCATGACCGCCTATCCCGAGGATGCTTTGGCTGAAGCGAAGTGAACGGCGGAGATCGCTTATTAACAGTGAGGATAGCAACGGGGAGAAATTTTCATCCAGGAGAGAGGCTAGTCACATATCGAGTCCGACATAAAAACGTTGGGTTCGAGCCAATAAAGGAGCTGTGCTTTTGGGAGTGGCGCGCTCCTTTTCGGCGTTTGGTCTCAATCCGTGATTTACGGCGGTTTTGCAATAACGTGATTGCGGCACGGATGATAAACGGATCAGTTCATTGGAAAAGTCGATGATGCGCAACTTTTTGAGATGTTTTCTCTATGGCTAAAAATCAGAAACGCCCGGAAGATTTCCTCGAACTGGTGGAGCGCGCCAAGCGCGGACGGCTGAAGGTTTTCATTGGCTCGGCCGCCGGCGTCGGCAAGACTTACCAGATGCTCGAAGAGGCTCATGCCTTGCAGAAGCGGGGCGTCGACGTGGTGTTGGCATTTATCGAACCGCACGATCGAGCCGACACCGCAGCATTGATCGAGGGACTCGAGGTGGTGCCGCGCCAGCGCATCGATTATCGCGGCGTGGTGGTCGAGGAGATGGATCTCGACGCGGTTCTCAAGCGCCATCCCCAGGTGGCGATCGTCGATGAGTTGGCGCATACCAACGCGCCGTTTTGCAAAAACAAGAAGCGTTATCAGGACGTGGTGGAACTGCTCGAAGCTGGCATCAACGTGATCTGTGCGTTCAACGTGCAGCATCTCGAAAGTCTGAACGAAATGGTTAAGCAGGCTACTAGCGTGATCGTCCGCGAGACCGTGCCGGACTCGATCCTGAAGCGGGCCGATCAAGTCGTCGATATCGATTTAGCAGTCGAAGATTTGATTGATCGGCTACGCGCCGGAAAAATCTATGCACCCGATAAGGTCGACTGGGCGATGGAAAACTTTTTTCAACCGGAAAAGCTTGCGGTGCTGCGGGAGATCGCCCTACGCGAGGTGGCGGAGAGTGTGGATCGAACGGTATCGGCGAAGGCCGACAGCGAAGATACGGCACGTCGCGCGGCGGCCAGCGAACGTGTGATGGTTTGTTTGCCGACGCGGCCGCCGCCGTACGGCGCCATGCTCCTCAGGCAGGGCTCGCGCCTGGCCGGTCGGCTGAACACGGATTGGTTTGGCGTCCATATCGAAACCAAAAGCGAAGCGGGGCACCGTATCGACGCGACCCTGCAGCGGTATCTTCTGGACGACGAACAAAGAGCCCGAGACTTGGGAGCGGAAGTCGTGCGCCTGCGCTCGGAAAAAGCAGTTGACGCGCTGCTCGAATTTGGCCGCGATCATGGCGTTCGCCATATCGTCGTCGGGCGATCGCACAAACCGTGGTGGCGTCGTTTGTTAGGTCAATCGCCGGTCTTTAAACTGGTTACCGAGGCGGCCGGATTCGATCTCCACATCGTGTCATTGGAAGATCGGG
>VBKX01000327.1 GCA_005879435.1 Deltaproteobacteria bacterium | reverse complement strand
TTGAACCACTCGTAGAGCGGCGTCCAGCGCCAGAGCAGCGGCAGCCCTAACAATATCACCAAAACAGCAAGCGCCTTGGGCCGACTAATTCGGTCGGTCCGCCGAGCTTCAGCGATCGGCTGATTGGAGCTATTTGATTCACCCTGCACTTCTAAAAGGTAATCGCCGACCAGCCCAATATCAATATTCGGTTAGAAATGGTGCTTTCCAGGTACTCTTGGTGCGGATCAAGGAGAAAAGATAGTCATGGGTCCCAGAGACAAGCCGTGCATGCTTGTATGGGCACGTTCCTCGCGCAACTCTTACAGCATTCCCACTGCAATTCCGATCGTTCATCCTCAGACTTATCGCCCCGCCGGCAATTTCTTTCGCTGGTACTCTTGTCACAGCCCTCATTCCTCCTTTCTTGCAGAATCCAATCCAACCTGACAGGTTAATATGTACAAATTTCAATCTTGAGGTACACGATTTCAAATTATGAGCACTGAACCCAACAAAATTATCTACTCGATGGTCGGCGTCAGTAAATACTACGACAAGAAGGCCGTCTTAAAAGACATCTACCTTTCGTATTTCTACGGCGCCAAGATAGGCGTGATCGGGCTCAACGGTTCGGGCAAGTCGTCGCTGCTGCGCATCATGGCGGGCGTGGACAAGGAGATCAACGGGGAGGCCGTGCTCTCACCGGGTTATACCGTCGGTTTTCTGGAGCAGGAGCCATTGATCGACGACACGCGCACCGTGCGCGAGGTTGTCGAAGAAGCCGTGCAAGAGACCGTCAATCTGCTTAAAGAGTTCGAAGAAATCAACGCCAAGTTTGCCGAGGAAATGTCCGACGACGACATGAACAAGCTGCTCGAGCGCCAGGGCGAGGTGCAAGAGAAGCTGGACCATCAGGACGCCTGGGATCTCGATGCGCGGCTGGAGATGGCCATGGATGCCCTGCGCTGCCCGCCCTCCGATACGCCGGTAAAGATCTTGTCCGGCGGCGAACGCCGCCGCGTTGCGCTATGCCGCTTGCTCTTGCAAAAGCCCGATATTCTTCTCCTCGATGAACCGACCAATCACCTCGACGCCGAGTCGGTGGCGTGGCTCGAACATCATCTGCAAAGTTATCCGGGCACGATCATCGCCGTTACTCACGACAGATATTTTCTCGACAACGTCGCTGGATGGATACTGGAACTGGATCGCGGCCAGGGCATCCCGTTCAAGGGCAACTACACGTCTTGGCTGGAGCAGAAACAGGAACGTCTGCGACGCGAGGAAAAGTCCGAGAGCGAACGGCAGAAGACGTTACAGCGCGAGCTCGAATGGATTCGCATGTCGCCCAAAGCGCGCCGCGCCAAAGGCAAGGCACGCATCACTGCGTATGAATCGTTGCTCGACCAGGAGTCGCAGAAGCGGCGCGAAGATCTGGAGATTCCCATTCCACTCGGCCCGCGCCTAGGCAATGTTGTGATCGAAGCAGAAGGAGTCGGCAAAGGCTACGGTGATAACCTGCTGGTGGACGACATGACATTCAAACTTCCCCCCGGCGGCATCATCGGCGTGATCGGCCCCAACGGCGCGGGCAAGACAACATTATTTCGCATGATCATTGGGCAGGAGAAGCCCGACAGCGGCAAAATTCGCATCGGCGAAACGGTCGCGTTGGGATACGTCGATCAGAGCCGCACCCTCGACCCGAAGAAATCGATCTGGGAAGAGATCAGCGGCGGCACGGATTTATTGAAAATAGGCGCTCGCGATGTGAATTCGCGCGCCTACGTGGCGCGCTTCAATTTTTCCGGCACCGACCAGCAAAAGAAAGTCGGCGCGTTGTCGGGCGGCGAGCGCAATCGGGTGCATCTCGCGAAGATGTTGAAGGAAGGCGCCAACGTGTTGCTGCTCGACGAACCGACCAACGACCTGGACGTGAACACTCTGCGCGCGCTGGAAGAGGCGCTGGAAAACTTCAAGGTGGTTTGGTTCGACGGTAACTATTCAGAATACGAAGCCGATCGAAAGAGTCGGCTCCGCGTAGCCGCGGAGCAACCGCATCGGATCAAGTATCGCCCACTGACGCGCGGGTGAAGAGATGACCTCTTCACGCATGAGAAACTTATTTCTTATACAATTTATCGATAAACCCACTGTCGTCGAGCTCTTTGATAAAACGCAGATCGACGAAGTCTTCTGCCTTCGCTCCCTTTGCTTTCGGATCGCTCGCTAAGATTGTTTTCAATCCCTCCAATGTCGGGTACTGCTTCGCCGGCAGTTTGTGCTCGGCGATCGCGCCGTCATAGGTTCTTTCGAGCAACTGTTTGTCGGATAGAGCTAAGGACTTGGCCAGCACTTTCATCGAAGTTTCGCGGTCGGTCTTGAAGCGGTGTACGGCCTCGATATGCGCTTTGATGTAGCGGCGCACGACATCTGTGCGCTCACGAATGAATTTTCGCGTCGTCGCGACTCCGGTGGCCTGATACGGCAGACCGAGCGCAGCGATGTCGATCAGCATGTTGAAGCCGCGCATTTGCGCTTGATACAACGCCGGCGGCGCCAGCACGGTGGCCTGCACGCGCTTGGTTTCCATCGCCGCGAGGCGTTCGGTCAGCGAGCCTACCTGAAGTATCGCGACATCCTTCACGGGAGTTAAACCGAGCCGCTGCAAGGCGTAGCGGACGATGAAGTCGGACGCCGAGCCGAAGCGGCTGATCGCGACCGCGCCGCCCTTGAGCTGTTCCGGCGTCTTGATCTCCGGACGGCTGAGCATCCAGTAATCCAAGGTCACGTTGCCGCCCGTGATCATGACGGTGTCGGAGCCATTCATCGTTGCATTGATGACGCCGGGCCCGGCCGTTTGTGAGATCGGTGTTTCACCTGTGATCAACGCGGTCACCGCCGTGGTGCCGCTGTTGAAGTAGATCAGCTGCACGTCCAGCCCGTTCCGCGCGTAA
>VBKX01000324.1 GCA_005879435.1 Deltaproteobacteria bacterium | reverse complement strand
TCGATGGAAAAGCTACGCCACCAGTCGGAGAGTGTCAACGAAGAGCGGGAGAATGGGCAGGGTACGCCTAAACTCATCACGGTCGATCTCTTCCACGAGTTGCGGTTGTCCTGCCTCTGAAGTTCGTTCAAAACTCTGACGACGACATTTGCTGAATGGGGATTTGATTTCCCGCAACTCTAAAAATCCCTCCTAACCTCCCTTTGCTAAAGGAGGAATGTCAAAACAACCCCGCCGCGAAATATTTAGCGAACTTCGGAGACAATGCACTAACGGCGATCCACGGTCCCGGCCGTGTAGCGCTCCAGGACGTGAAGGATCATGCTGCGGGCGAGCTCGTGCTCGCCGAAAAAAACCGTTCCGGCATTTTCCTTTTCCAGCAGCGCGGCCTCTTCCTCGCTGTGCGTGCGCACGATGATCTCGACTCGGGGGTTCACCGTGCGCGCGGTCTCGATCATACGGCGGACGTTGAGCGTGTCCGGGGTGGCAAGGAGACGGCCGGGATATCGTTGGCGCGCAGCTTCTCGACGATCTCGCGATTTTCCTCGGCGACGACAAAGGGTATGCCCTGCGCAATTAAAGCTTCGCCGATGCGCCTGCCCACTCGGCCGTAGCCGACCAAAACAACTTGACCGGTAAGCCGCTTGAGATCGACGGTCATCGGCAGCGCCGCGAGCGGATCGTCGGGACGCTCGAGCGCTTGCGCGAGCTGCGAACGCCGGCGAATCCAGTTTTGCGCGGGCTCGACGACGCGAAACACCAGCGGATTGATGGCGATCGAGATGATCGCACCGGCGAGAATCAGGCTCTGGCCTTCAGCGGGCATAAGGCCTAGGGAAATTCCCAGTCCGGCGAGGATGAAAGAAAACTCGCCGATCTGCGCCAGGCTCGCCGACACGGTGAGCGCCGTGTTGAGCGGATAGCGAAATAGCAGGACGAGAAAAAAAGCGGCCAAGGATTTGCCGACGACGATGATCGCGATGACCACGAGCACGTGGAACGGCTCGCGAATCAACACCTGTGGTTCGAAGAGCATGCCCACCGAAACGAAAAACAGCACTGAAAAAGCGTCTCGTAGAGGCAGTGATTCCTCGGCAGCCCGATAGCTCAACGGCGACTCGCGCATGACCATGCCGGCAAAAAAAGCGCCGAGAGCGAAGGACACGCCGAACAACGCGGCCGAGCCGTAGGCGATTCCGACAGCGGCAGCGACGACGCAGAGGGTAAACAGCTCGCGCGAACCCGTGCCGGCAACCTGCCAGAGCAGCCACGGGAAAACGCGCCGGCCGACAACCAGCATGAGCGCGATAAAGACCGTGACCTGGCTGAGCGTGAGCGCGAGGGTTGTCAGCAGACTCCGATCGCCGACAACCCGCGCGCTATCCCCGAGCCATGCCGCAAGCGGCGGCAGGAGCACGAGCACCAGGACCATGACCAAGTCCTCGACCACAAGCCAGCCGACGGCGATGTGGCCGTTGACAGTTTCTAACATCCCACGGCTTTCCAGTGCCCTGAGAAGCACAACTGTGCTCGCGACTGAAAGACCCAGGCCGAAGACGATGCTGCCGGCGAGGCTCCAGCCCCACATCAGGGCGACGGCCATACCGAGTAAGGTTGCAACGGCGAAACATCAACAGCATCACGCCGATTTCAGCGAGCTGGTGCGAGAGGTCGGCATCGGCGACGAAGCCCGGCGTGGCGGGACCGATGATGATGCCCGCGATCAAATAACCGACCAGAGGCGGCAATTTTAGCCGAGCGGCAATGAAGCCCAGGATCAGGGCGAGCCCCAAAGCCGCAGCAATCGTGGTGATCAGGGTTACACTATGCGGCACGCGTCATTTTGCCATTTTGAAACTTTAAATAAAGAACTGCGCATTCAAATTCCGGCATTCCCTGGTGAGCCCCAGTGGTATGTATAAGGAGCGAATCTCCCCTGACGCGCGATCGGCGCAAATTGCGGTGCGAAAAATTTCGCGGCGATAAGGCGAGCACCAAGCAATCATAACGTATTAGCCGGCGCTATCTTGCCAGTCGCAATTGAGTTAATCTGCCCGCATTTGCGCGCGGATGAAATTGATTTTTCGCCGATAAGCTTCCGGGAAATTTGCTTTTGTGGAACGAAAATGGTGGCTCGTCATCGCCGGCTGCATTACCCACGCCGTGAACACCGGTTTCAGCTACTTCGGCATGAGCGCGTTTTTTCCGTCCTTCGAGCGCGAATTCGGCTGGAGCCGAACGGCGATCTCCGGGGCATTTTCCCTGGCGCGAATCGAGTCGGGACTTTTGGGTCCGCTCGAAGGTTACCTGACCGACCGAGTCGGTGCGCACCGGATGCTCTTTATCGGTCTGATCGTCTGCAGTTTCGGGTTCATCGCCCTGAGTTGGGTGACTTCGTTGCCGATGCTCTACACGGTCATGATTCTCGGCATCGTGCTGGGCTCCAGTCTGGGCTACAACATGCCCATCAGCGTCCTGATCGCGAAAGTATTTCATGAGCGCAGGAGCCTGGCCTTCGGCATCTTTCGCATGGGGCCGGGTATCTCGGGACCGTTAGTGCCGCTGGTCGGTTGGATGATCGGTCTGTGGGGTTGGCGCACGGCGGCGGCGGTATCGGGCATCATTATTTTCTCGATCGGACTGCCGATCGCCTGCTTCATTTACAGAATCTATTTGCAAGAAGAAGCGGCAACCTCAAGCTTCGAAGCCGGGAGCGCCCACGCTCCGGCAACGCGCCGCTTGTCGAACGATCCGCAGTTTACGTTGCGCGAGGCGCTGCGGCTGAAAGCGTTTTGGTTTTTCTCTACGGCTATGGCGCTGCGCCACATGGTAACGGAAGGCGTGTCGGTTCACTTTGTGATTCTGCTCGTCGACCGCGGTTGGACTACGGCGGCGGCGAGCAGCTTGCTCGGAATTTCGGCGCTGATCGGCGCACCCGCGCGCCTCGGCATGGGCTGGTTGGGAGATCTGCTCGACAAGAGAAAACTGATGATGGGTTTACTCTTGGCTCTGAGTTTTTCCGTGTTACTGATGGGCTATACCGCAGAGGCGCTGATTTTCACGCCCTGTATGATTATCTACTCGCTTTCCTACGGCGGTCTTGCGTCGTTGCAGGAACCGATCCGGGCGGATTACTTCGGCACCAAAGCTTTCGCGACGATTCAAGGCATGAGCCGCTCGGTGCAGACAGCCGGCACCTTTTTGGGGCCGATCATCGCCGGCTTTCTTTACGATCTGACCCGCAGTTACACCATCGCGTTTGGGATTTTCGCGCTCGTCAGCCTCGGCGCCGTGGCGCTGATGTTTGTGGCTAAACGACCGCAGATGCGAAATTGACCACGCTAATATCCTGGCGAGGAACTTAATATTTGGTCGTTCCAGCGCGTCACTATCATTGTATAGGGTTGCGTTCGACGCGCACGATCGCGCGACGCGTAAGGATTCAGTTTCGAGAGGATGTCGCGGATACAGCCAAGCGAAAAATTCTCGCGGAAAACGTCAGGCGATTTACCGACTCAAGGACTAACAACAAACTGAAGTGGAGGCGCCCAGATGAAACCAGGAAACGCCGGCTCAAGTGCGGGCCAACGCCGCATCGATAGCCGCGATAGAAACGATCAAAGAGCCGCTGGCTTGAAGGTTGTGATACGTTCGGATGCTCGGCTTGCGCCCGAGATGACGACTCGCGATCGTCTCTAACGACAAATACAGCGCGCCGCGCAGCAAATTTCACATTGGCCGGATTCTTTTCGCGCGCCTCACTTGTTTTCTGTTCGGCGGCAATGAGAGCATATTCTCTTCCAAGTAGAAGAACGCGCCGATTCCGCTCCCGCCGGTCATTCAGCCTTACAACGTAGGGATGACCACTAGGCTTTGATGTCATAGGGAAAATCTGCACATAATGAAGAACAACAGCCACGGCCCTTCGTCATGCCGCTGAAGTTTTGCGTCGCTCGCTCGCGCGATTGAGCAGAAATGTCTCAAATCTACGCAAAGCATGGCTCTTCGGCTAACATCGTCTAGATAAGATTATATTAGATTCAATGACTTAGCGGCGACAGTCGGGCGCTTGAGCGTGGCTCGTGTTTTGCGTCACGCGACCAGCAGCAGAATGGTTAATTTCACGTGCGCGAATGGGAGGAACGATGGTAGCGGATTTAATTTCGTATGGGCTGTTGGCTAGTATCTTTGTCGTAACCGGGCTTCGGATGTTCGTCGAAAAACCGAACAAGCTCAGGGAACTTCCCCTGCCATCATGGAAGAGGATCAAACCCAACTTCAGACCGACGTCACGCGATGCGTAAGGTGCCGTCGACGCACGTCACCGCATAGCCGCCGATGTTGATCTCGTCGCCTTCGACCTTTACCATCACCAAGCCGTCACGGCCGACGTTCATGCCTTGCCGGGCCGTGTAGTCGGTGCCCCCGAGGGCAGGCGCGAATGAACGCACATGCATGCGCGATTGCCCGTCATCCGTCAAACCGAAGACCGTAACTCCGGCGGCGCGAGACTCGCTGCTCATGTCTAACACGCTCTGCAAATCCGGATTCAACCCATCGACGATACGACCATCGCCCAGGTCCGCGATTAACCAGACAACGCCGACGTCGACACGCAGCGGCAGGCACGAAACGTTCGTTGGTGCGCCGAGAGCCGCAGTTAGCCGTTGACTTTGACTTGGCTCGAGAGCGATGACCTTAGCCTGCGGCGTTCGGATAAAGATACGGTCACCATCTTGGGTCTTTTCGATTTTAATATCGATGACGCCGGCAAGACATTCTTGACGAAGGTTTCCCTGGCGCGCCACGGCAAAGCCACTTTCGAGCACGGCGTGAGCGCTGCCGATGGTCGGATGCCCCGCGAAGGGCAACTCCTGTTTCGGCGTAAAAATTCTCAGGCGATACTCAGTCCCGTCGGCTGACGGCGCGAGCACGAAGGTGGTCTCGGAAAGATTGGTCCACGCAGCAATTCTCTGCATTTCATCGGTATCCAGCCTATCCGCGTCCAAAACGACCGCGACTGGATTTCCTGAGAAAGGTTTTCGCGTGAAGACGTCGACCTGCTTAAAACGTAAACCTGACATACTTTATCGAGTAAGCGCGAAGACACCGCTGAGGTTGGCGAAATTGATTACTTGCTGAGCGATTTGAAAAAGCCCTCTTTCTCCAGCTCTTTGAGGAATCGGGTTTTTTACCGCAGGAAGCCTTAGCGCGACCTCGTCCATGGCGTTGCGAATGCCCTCCAGGTTCGGACGAGCACTGTAGTCGGTTACCTGGACAAAGCTCTGATAGGTCGCGTCGAGAATCTCGGGATCCGACGACGTCTTCAAATATTTAAGAATGGTTTTTATGGTGTGATCTTTATTCTTGGCGGCAAAGTAGACGCCCTCAATATATCCCTTGAGAAAGTTCTTGACGATCTGCGGATGTTCGCGCGCAAAGCGGTCGGTGGTTTCGAGCGTTTGTTGCGGATAAGGAATCTTCAGATCCGGGATGTTGACTAAAATGTTAAAACCGTCCTTCTTCGCCATTAGGTCCAGCGGGGGGGAGATTATCGTCGCCTCGATATTTCCAGCTAAGAGAGCCTGATAACGGCTCGGCTGGGTACCGAGCTGAAGAATGATAACATCCTTCGCGTCTAGGCCAAATTTTCTCAGCACCAAGCGGAGTGAAGTGTCAGTGCCCGAGCCGAAGCGGCTCATGGCGACCCTTTTCCCCTTGAGCTGATCCCATCGGGTAATGCCTTTGGCAGCGACGATGCTGTACGGCGGTGTATTCACACAACTAGCCACCACGATAGCGTCTCCACCTTGGGTGCGCGATGCGATGGTCACAGGCCCCGAGGTCACCGACATCTTAGCGTCGCCCGCCATGGCCGCCTGAGCCAAAACGGAACCGGAGTCGAAGACGACGAGTTTGGGCTCGATATCATATTTTTTAAAAAGCCCCGCGTCCCTTGCGACGAATGAATAGATCATGTTGATGGCGGGACCCGCGATGCCGACAATGGGTTGATCGACGCCGAGAAGGGAAGCCGGAAAAGCCAACAGCGCTAGCATCAACGACGCTAACTTGCCGGCTATGATCGAATACATTTGTTTCACGTTTTACCTCGGACGAAGTGTTGAGCTTATAACCAATGACTGAGTCGAATTCAATAGCAATTAACTATTCGACGGGAGGAGGGTATTGGCGGTGAATGTGCGGCGCATCGTTCAAAACACAAAGGCGATATTGCAACGTCGCGTGGTCCGGAGCATCACTCAATTTTCAAACTGCTTGAAAAAGTCCTCTCGCTGTAATTCCTTGAGAAAGCGCAAATCGACGAACTCTTCCGGTTTCTTGCCGTGCGCCGCCGGGACGCGTTGCGCCACTTCGTCGATGGCGTTGCGAATGCCTTCGAGATTTGGATTGGCGCTGTAATCGGTCACCTGGAGAAAACTCTGATAAGTCGCTTCAAGAATCTCCGGGTCGGAGGTCTTTAGATACTTGGTGATGATCTTTTTGGTCTCCCCTTTATGCGTGGCGACGTAGTGAACGCCTTCGATGAATCCTTTCAAGAAGTTCTTGACTGTTTGCGGATTTTCCCGATTGAAACGGTCGCTGGTTTCGATCACGAGCTGGGGATAGGGAATACCCAGCTCCGCGACGTTTACCAACACGGAGAAGCCCTGCTTCTTCGCGGTCAAATCCAGGGGCGGAGATACCAACGTGGCGTCCAGGGCGCCCACCGACAAAGCCTGTAAGCGGCTCGGCTGAGTACCACCTTGCAAGATGATGATATCTTTAATGGGGTCGAGGCCGAATTTTTTGCACACCAGCCGAATGGCAGTGTCGGTTCCTGACCCAATACGGCTGATGCCGATTTTCTTTCCCTTGAGATCTGCCCATTTGGTGATTCCCTTCGCAGCGACCAAACTGTAGGGAAGGGTGTTGACGACGGCAGCGATAATCACGGCGTCTGCGCCCTGAGTGCGCGCGGCAATCGTCCCCGGCCCGGAATTGATCGCAAACTTGACCTCACCAGTTCGCGCAACCTGGGCAAGCGTCGAACCGGATTCAAACAGGACTACGCGAACGTCAAGGCCATGCTTTTTCCACATTCCCGCGTCCTGTGTGAAATACGCGTAGATCAAGGTGACACCCGGCCCGGCGACTCCCGCCATGACCGGGCCATGAGCAAGCGCCGGGAACGGGTAGGCGAGAGCCAGTGAGAGCAGCGCTAGAGAACGAAAGAAAAGCGGATGAGGTTTAACCACGTTGTCTCCAATTTCTGTCTTTTATCCAGCTCGCCAAAGCCGCAATGCCACCGTTTAGATGCCTATTCAAGGCAGTTAGTCGCGACGGACTCAAAGTCCCCTATTTTAGCGCACAAAGCCTATTCCTCAAAGGCCAGTCAAAATCGATGAGACTGTCATCGGCGGGAAATCGGCCAAGGTTCATTGGCGCGCAAGGTCCAGGCGCTATCATGTCGGGTAAAGCCAATCTTGGGGTAATATTCCACGGCTTTCGGCGCGGCCAG
Organism: Deltaproteobacteria bacterium; assembly: GCA_005879435.1. Lineage (GTDB taxonomy): Bacteria > Desulfobacterota > Binatia > UBA9968 > UBA9968 > DP-20. Next base: position 931 of record VBKX01000324.1, on the reverse strand, counting down.
CAGCACCAGCAAAGAACGCGGGCCCATCCTTTCACGGGTCTTCCGAATGAGTTCGACGCCGATGCCTCGGCGCTGGTGCGATAAGCGCACGGCGAGATCGGCCAGATAGCCGACGTAGGAAAAGTCGCTGAGTGTGCGTGCGAGGCCGACTAAGAGATCTCAATCCCACGCCGTGACCACGAGATTGGCATGGCGCAGCCTGTCCGTCATGATTCGTCGATCATCGACGGGTCGCCGCTCGCCTAGGGTGGATGCGTTGTACAACTCGATCACTTGATCGAGATTTAAGTCGTTGCCGTAACGATATTCAATGTCCCGCATTCTTGTTCTCCCGCGCCGCTGCGCAATTATCTCACGAGCGTGCGAATTCTAAGATGCCTGAATTATAGCAGCTCTATCTAATCGATGAGCAGCGGCCCGCGGCAAAAAGATTCCCTCGGTTTGAAAGAATTGGGTTTTTCGACGGTTGCGATTGGCTCCTGGCTGGCGCGGTGATTGCTTCGTTACGCTAATCGAGGCTTCGACAAAGGTGGGAAGAGCCTAATTTCGAATCGCGAGGAAAAAATCATTGAGCAACAGTTTCAAGGTGGTGACAAAGCTCGTTGTCGTTGTGTCCTGTTGGTTACTGACAGCGTCGGCGCTTGCGCAGGAAAAGTTGGACAAAATCTATGTCGGCGTTGCCGGCTTGAGCGGCGCCCTGGCTCACGCGTTTATCCCCAAGGATAGCGGTCTGTACGAGAAATACGGCCTCGACGTCGAACTGATTTTTTTCCAAGGCGGCACTCAGGCGATTCAGGCCACGCTCGCCGGCGGTGTTCAGATGGTTGTCACTACGGGTCCTGAAATTATCACCGCTCGGGTCGCCGGCGGTGATATCACCATGATCGCGGGCTATATGAACACGTTGCCCTACAGCATCGTTGCCGCGAAG
>VBKX01000323.1:2036-3057 GCA_005879435.1 Deltaproteobacteria bacterium | reverse complement strand
GCTGCGTGCCATTCTTGCCAGAACTCCGAATACTGCGGAAACAGCAGCGGCTCGACGATCCACGCGTTGCGCCCTTTGTCTGGATCGCGCAGCGCGTCGACAAGTACGGGAATCGCCGCCACTTCCGGATCGCTCAACGCCGCTTGCACCCGGCGCTGATACTCTTCGTCGCCGAGTTTATCTTTCATACGATTCTTAAAGCGCAGGTTGGCGAGCTTGGGAATCCAACGCGTACGAAAATTGTGATGCAAGATGCCGCCGTGATAATCGAGATCGCGGTATAAATCTGTAAGACCGTACATGGCAAAAACACATTTCAAAGAGGGCGGATTGAGCGCGGCAACGCGCTTTTGCACCATGGTGAAATACGACGGGCCGAACATTCCCACGTTGCCGTTGCACCACGGCTGCTTGGCGAGCCATTCGATCGCGTCGTAAATGTCTCGAATTTCTTGGCGGCCGAGAAAGTCGTAATACCCTTCGGACTTGCCGGTGCCGCGCACATTGAGAATCACATGCACGTAACCGCGCGAGACGTAAAAATTCGGATCACCCGCTTCCATATGGCCGCGGATGCCACCGGCGCCGACGGGCATCACCGGCGCGACCTGATCGTCGAGGGAATAAGCACAGACTCCCAGGATGACGGGAAATTTTCCGTCAGCGTCAGGGCGATAGAGATAACTGTTGAGCTTGGTGCCGTCAGAGGTCGGAATTGAAAAATCCCGTTTCTCAAGCACACGATATTTTCGCTCTGAAGTTTTCCACGTTTGCGCCAGCATGGACTTCGATATATCGAACAAACGACGGCTCTGTCAATTTTACGACTTGGCGCGCATCGCCGGTAGACATTTGTAGTCGCCTGGCGTATGGGAGTTGAGACGAAGGAGACGAACGTAATCGAACAATGGATCTCGAACAAATCAAGCAAGACATCGTCACGGCCAGTCATATTTTACACCAGCAAGGCGTCGCCGCCGCGTTCGGCCACGTGAGCGGGCGCATCCCCGGCACCGACACT
>VBKX01000323.1:0-1866 GCA_005879435.1 Deltaproteobacteria bacterium | reverse complement strand
GTTGCACGCTTCCGGCGCAGTCTTTAAGAACAATGTCCAGGTTTTTGACCCAATAACGCTGATTCGCACGCGCGAGCTCGGCGATCAGGTGGCGAAAACCCTAGGGACGCATGGCGCGATGCTGCTGCGCGGCCACGGCGTCAACGTTGCCGATAAAGATGTCCGGCGCGTGTGCGTGATGACCCTCTGGATGGAAGAAGCGGCGAACTATCAATTGCGCGCCATGTCCGCGGGCAAACCGCGCTATTTCACCCCGGAAGAGTTGGAAGTCATCTATGCCCAGGTTTCCGGCGAAGAAGTGTCCAACCGGGCCTGGGAATATTTCAGCAGCCGAGTGGAAGAGTCATAAAAGCTGCAGAACGTCCCTGCGCGCACGCGAAGGAGGAATTATGGCGATAAATCACTACGAGCTTCGTCAGGCGGTGATCGATAGCGCAAACATGCTCGTTCGCACCGGCGCAATCTCTATGAGCCATCATGGCAACTTTAGTGTCCGCGTGCCCAATACGGACACGATCCTGCTAACGGCCACCAGCTCCTTCGACAATTTGAAACCGGAAAATCTCGCTCTCCTCGATCTCGACGGCAAGCTGATTGAAGGCGAGATCAATCCGACCAACGCCGAGATCGTGCACATGCACGCGATCGTGTACAAAGAGCGGCCCGACACCGGCGCGGTGGTCCACACTCACTCGACCTACGCGACGAGTTTTGCATTGGCGAGTCGATCGCTGGGTTGTTCTTACGAAGCGTTGGTGCGCTCGGATATGACCGATGGCATCCCACTGGCCAAGTACGGGCCGCGCGGTTCGGTTGAATCGGTGTCGAATATCGCGAAAGCTTTAAGCGTCACTAAAAACACCAAAGCGGTGTTATTGGAAAATCACGGTGTCCTGGCGTTCGGCGTCAATCCCGCTGCGGCAGCCCGTGCTAATCTGATCGTTGAGGAAGCGGCGCAAATGGCGATCTTCGCGGAAGTGCTCGGCGGCGCGAAAAATATTCCCGCTGAATTGCTAAAGGCAACCGTGGGTCGAAGAGATGAATTCACCAACGCGGGAATCCGGCGAGCGTAGCCTGTTTTCTGTTTTGCCAATTTCGTAGGGGCGACCGGCGGTCGCCCTATCCAAAAAACACAACGATCAATACTCTGAAAGGAAGAAAACATGGAATCAACCGCAGCAGAAAAACGTCAAGCCCTGAGGAAAATGCTCGGGGAGCCGACCTGCCACGTCGCGCCGAGTTGCAACGACGGCATTCAAGCTCGTCTGGTCGAATGGCTGGGATTTCCCCTCGTGCATATCTCCGGCAGCGGACAGCACCGTTCGCTGGGCTTCGCCGACGCCGGGCTCCTCACGCTGACCGAAATGGTCAACAAGGCGCGCGACATCGTCGACGCGGTCAACATTCCCATCGTCAGCGATGGTGAAACCGGCTATGGCAACGCCGTCAACACGGTGCGCAGCGTCCGCGAGTTCGAGAAAGCCGGCATCGCTGCGCTGCACATCGAAGATCAAATGACGCCCAAACGCGCCGGCCACGAAGGTTTTGACGTCGGCCTGGTTTCGCGGGAAGAGTTCGTCAACAAAATCACAGCGGCGCTCGACACGCGGCGCGATGAGAACTTGATCATCATCGCGCGCTCCGAAGCCAAAGACTCTTTGCAGGAACGCATCGATCGCGTCTCAGCGTGCTGCGACGCCGGCGCCGACGCCGTTTGGCTGAGCGCCCGCACCGAAGACGAAATCAAAGCATTTGCCAAGATCGGCAAACCGATGGTCGGCGTGCCGCCGCGCCAGCTCATGCCGCTTTCACGCTGGGGCGAGCTCGGCGGCCGCGTCGGCTGCATTCCGACTGTTTTGCAAGTGG
>VBKX01000039.1:2676-5986 GCA_005879435.1 Deltaproteobacteria bacterium | reverse complement strand
ACCGCATGTTCTCGCAAAAGTAGGAACGACCACCCGATTAAGCAGGAAAATACGGCCTGAATTCGACTGTCGAGTTGGCACTCGCCTTGCTCCTCACAGGGACAACAGCTGCACAGGAGGGGAGAATGTTTACCGACAAGATTGAACTCAGAGACTTCGACAAGATGGACCCGGAGTACAAAGAGCTGCTCGGACACGTGCTGACGATTCAAGCCGATTGTGAGATCGGTGGGCTGCACCTGTACGTCGAAAAGATGCTAGGCGCGGCGCCGACCAAACTCGATCAGCTGATCGTCGCGCGCACTGCCGCCGAGGAAATCGACCATTACCGAAAAGTCGCGCGGGTAGCAGGGCACATCGGTGTCGATGTCTCATTTGTATTGAGCCAACCGAACGAGAAGCGATTTATCGCCACATTCCGCGGTCTGATCAATACCTGGGAAGATAACGCGGTGTTCGGCTTTCTGATCGATCGGGTGGGCCGCTACCAGTTGGAGGAGTTCTATAACTGCAGCTACTTGCCCTTGCAACGCATTCTTCCGGATATCGTCACGGAAGAGTTGGGCCATATCGAATACGGCTTCAACAAGACCCTGGAACTGATTCAATCCGGCGACGGGGGTAAAGAGAAGGCGCAAAGAGCCGTGGACTTTTGGTACGTGCGGGCGCTCGATATGTTCGGCCGGTCGGGCTCGAAACGATCCGAACGCTACCGTTACTGGGGTCTCAAACGGCGCTCCAATGACCAGGCGCGGCAGGACTACATGAATGAAGTCGAGCCGCTCCTAAGACACATCGGCTTGAAAGTTCCCGATCCCACTAAGGGACGCCAATACATTTAAATGATCGAGGAGGAAGTATGCCACAAGCTGTAGCCAATCTGGATCAAATCGACGAGCACTTGGAGGCCGTCGTTCGAGCGTTGTATGGAGCGGTCAAACAGGGAATCCCGCACGTAAAAGAACCGCAGATCGTCGACAAGGCGATCGCGGATTGCAAAGAGATCCTTGACGAGATCATGGCAGGCAAGGTCGATGAGTGGCTAAACTGAAGAGCCGCGCTGTTCGTGCAACGTGACCGCGTTCGTCAGCGAAATCGGACTTGGCCGGCTTCCATCTGGCAGATAGTTTCGGGCAGATCGCGATGAGCTTCGCTTTGGTATTGGGGAGCGATCGCAACCCACGCAAGGGGCATTGATTTGCCGCCTTTCATCCGAGTGAACAGTTCCTTGAAGAATCGCGGAAAGGCATCGCCTCGTCGATCGAGTGTCCAAACCAAATTGGCTCGTTTCGGACCTGATAATTTCGATGCAACAATACCGTGTTCGGGGGGATTGTTCGAGGCGAGGACCGCAATGGAGGCGCCGGCTCTTTGGGCCAAATGGCGGAGTGTAAAGTCCTTGCCAAGCCCCAGTGATCCATCTGACGCGATATCGGAGTAGACGAAGAGGACGTCGCATTTCGGTACTTCGTAACCTGTCCCCATTTCAAATTTCGAGAATATTGGACCAAGAGTGGTGCGATCTTCAGTTATTAGGGGCATGAAAACCTCGCCGCCGAGGTTCAAGAACCCGAGGGCCGGATCTGCGACGCCGCGGTTGCGCCCGCGAAAAACTAAATAGAGCGCGTAGGCTGCCAAACACCCCATGAATAAATAGATGAAGAATACTTCCATGCGTTTGCCGCCCCCTTCATAAGGAATCGCTTGATAGTATACCGAATCGGGACGGAACCTGCGGAAGTTTTTTATGTAGCTTAGCTTTTATTGACAAGCAGCCGAGCATATAAGAAAAAGATTGAGATCATTCTATCTCAGAAAGGAATTCACATATGGCGGATCATCAGGACAATGAAAAATGGTTTGAAGGAAAGAGCTCGTTATTTAAATCACGCGCGGAGCGGGTCAAGGCGGATATCGCGCGGCGTAAAGCGGGGCGCAAGGCGATCAAGGGCGAAGATGTCAAAGTCGAATGGGAAGGGCAAAATGGCGTGTGGATGGGACCGCTGGTTTCTCAGGAGCTTGGTTTTCAAAACCGCATCATCGAGGTCGACTGCCATGTTTTGCGCGGCCAGGGTTACAGTATCCTCGACGACGAGCGCATCGACTGGAAAGCGGGCGATACGCTTTATATCGGCCAGGGCGTCTGGCATCAGCACCATATTCCCGGCGACGAGCCCGCCATGGTGTTTGCGATCAAGCCCCTGCCGATTCAAGAATACATGGGCGAGCTCAACATCGTTTACAAGGGCGACAAGCCGAAGGTTAATCCGAACTACAAAGCCGGCACGTTCTTGGAAGAATTCGCCAAGATTGCCAAAAAATAAAAAAAGAATGATTCGATCTCGCGCGCCGACGCGCTTATCGAGGCTGCTTCTGTAAGTACTCGGCTAGCCGAAGCGCTATGAGCGACGACGGTCCAGGTGGATTAGCGTAACTGCAGGTGAGAAAAACCGAGCTCCCAGCAATAAATAAATTTCTGCACGCTGTGCACTTTGTAATTCGCGTCGACAACGCCGTTGCGAGGATGGTCTCTGATGCGCGTTGATGCGAGGAAGATGGCGCCGGCGAGAGCAATCGAATCGGTGAAAACAAAAAGTTGGTGCTCACAAACCACTGGTCGCTTTGCTCGCATGCCGGCCACTTTTACTCAACCTTCAACTTGAACACTTCCCTGGCGTTGTCCTCGAAGATCTTCTTGCGATCCGTCGCGCTTAGCCACTCGATGTTCTCGATCATCGGTTTGACGTTGTCCATGGAACGGCCGCTTGCAGGATCGACGGAAGATCCGACGCCAGGGCACTCGGTGCCGAATAGGCAGCGGTCAACGCCGACGGTCTTGATCAGCAGACGAAGCGCATCTTCGGTATACAAGACGGTATCGTAATAGAGTTTGCGCATGCCATCCGAAAATCGTCCGCCGGTTCCGCGCCGCAACGACGGCGCTTCGAAGCGGCCCAGCTGATAGGGAATCGCGCCGCCGCCGTGACTGACGACGATTTTAAGTTTGGGGAAATCGTTGAGTACGTTTGAATTGACAAGGCCGAAGACGGCGATGGATTCCTCATTGATGAAATGCACGGAGTACGGACTGCGCTCCGAGCGCGACCCCGTGCCGTGGATATGCGCCGGCACGTCCAACTCGCAGAGCTTCTCATAGAGCGGGTACCAGTAGCGGTCGCCGAGCGGCGGCGCTTCCGTGCCGCTGTTTTCGTAGGGGTCCGGATTCAAGAGACAACCGACAAAGCCTAGCTGCTTGACGCAGCGTTCGAGCTCGGGAATCGCGTTTTGAATCGGATCGCCCGCGGTTTGC
>VBKX01000039.1:0-2600 GCA_005879435.1 Deltaproteobacteria bacterium | reverse complement strand
TTTCCGACTGCATCAATTGACACGGACGGGGTGAAATGAGCTGCACGTCGGTGCCGTGGTCGCGCATGTAATCCAGATGGCCTTTCGCCCAGTTTTCCTTGCGATTAGCCGCCGCGCGGATTTCCTCATCCGATACATTGACGCTGCCGCGCCCGTGCGCGCCGCGCGCCGACAGCAAGTTAGCCTTGTACGCCCAGAGTTCGGTCGGGGCGGAAACGTGGCCGTGGATATCGATAATCATGGCTTGTGCTCCTCAATCATTAAGATTTGCATCACTCGCGTTTCAGGTCGTTATACCGTTCGACACTCGCTTCTCTCGTACTCCCGCTGAATTGTCAAATCAACAAACGAGTTGGCTCCCGCACGCTGTGACCGTTGACCTATGTTTGTTTGCTTTAGCGCCTGTCCGGACCCGTGGAACGTGGTTCGAAAAGGCCGCTTCGGAGCAACGTTACCCTGCATTGCTTTTGCTCAACAGATGGTTGACAGCGAAATTGCGTCCGCAGTAAGGATGATCCTAGTTCGGTGTTGGGCTAGGCAATTCGCGCAATCCATAAGTTGATGCCGCGCTCTGGGAGGACAGAATGACGAATGCGGTTCCCTGGATATTCGCGCTGCTTTTCTTCATCTGCATTTCGCCATCGGCAGACGCTCAGAACCAAGCTAAGGATCGCGCCAAGCTCATCGAAGACGCCAAGAAAGAAGGCAAGGTTCTCGTATACGTTTCTTCCAACGCTTCCGATGCCCAGGCTTTGAAATCTGCGTTTGAGAGAAAGTATCCATTTATCAACATGGAGTTCTACAGCTCTGGCAAAGACGCGCTGCTCGCCCGCTATTTGCTCGAAGCGCGCACCGGCACTTACCTTGCCGACGTTTATCAGTCGAGCGTCTTTCCGATTATGAATTTGGTCGAGAAGGGCCTGTTGGCCAAGTTTTATTCGCCGGAGCGGGAAGGATACATCGACGCACTGCGCGATAAAGACGGCTACTTGAACGCGACTTATTTGAATGCCGTCACGATGGCGTACAACTCGCGGTCATTGAAACCCGGCGAAGTGCCGACGAGTTACCAGGAGCTGCTCTTGCCGAAATGGAAGGGAAGAATGGGCTTCGTGCTCAGCCACACCGAGTGGTACTTCGCCATGCTGCAGTCCATGGGCGAAGACAAGGGGAGACAATACATGGAGGCGCTGAGCAAACAAAATATTCACGCGCGCATCGGCAGCTCGCTGATGAATCAGTTGATGATGGCGGGAGAATTTCCCTTGCTCATTTCCCAATATCCGACCGGCGTGGAGGAAATCAAAAAAACCGGCGCGCCGATCGATTGGGTGCCGCTCGATCCGTGGTTCGTCTATCCGATCGGCATCGCCGTCACCGCCAAGAACTCCCATCCCGCCGCGGCGCGGCTTTATGTCGATTTCATTTTGTCCGAGGAGGGACAAACTTCCATGCGCCAGCTGAGCCGCATCCCGGCGCGCAAAAACATCCTGCCTAATCCGCCGCGCCTGATGCAGGGCCGCAAGCTGTTCGTCATCAAACCGGCGTCGAGCGCCGTTTACAACAAGTACAACAGCGAGATGCTGCGCTATTTTCGTTGAGTTTTACAATTGCGCGGAACTCAATGGTGTGATCAGCAAGCGAAAATGTCTAAGGTCATCGATCCGACTGGAAGGCTTCGGTCGGTTTGAGCTAACGAAGACTCATCTACGCATATGAGCAAGCCATCAGCTTCGGAAGTATCACCCGTCATGGGCCGGCTGAGCGCCTACATTGCATCGGCGCTGCGCCGGCCGCTCCCGCCTGCGGTGGTCGAAAAGACCAAGCACCACGTCCTCGATACCATCGCGGCAATGATTTCCGGATCGCGTCTCGCGCCGGGCATGAAAGCCATCGCCTATATCAAAACCCTCGGCGGGGTCAAAGAAGCATCGGTGATCGGCAGTAACTTCATTACGACCGCCGTAAACGCCGCATTGGCCAACGGCATGCTCGCGCACTCCGACGAAACCGACGATTCGCATGCGGCGTCGCTGACTCATCCCGGCTGCGGCATTGTCCCCGCTGCCCTGGCGATGGCGGAGCGCGAACGACGAAGCGGCGCGGCGCTGTTGCGCGCAGTGACGCTCGGTTACGACGTCGGCTGCCGGTTGACGCTGTCCCTCGACCCCTATCAGTTCCGTGAGGACGGCCATTCGACACACAGCTTCGGACCGATGTTCGGCGCGGCTGCGGCGGCTGGCGCCCTGGCAGGATTACGCGAGCGCGAAGTGCGCCATTTGCTCTCGTTTACCGCCCAGCAAGCGTCGGGTATCTCGTGCTGGATGCGAGACGGGGAGCATGTCGAAAAGGCATTCGACTTCGGCGGCATGCCGGCGCGCAACGGCGTCGCGGCGGCCACGATGGTGGCCCATGGTTTCACCGGCGTCGATGACGTGCTCGCCGGCGAGCGCAACTTTTTCGTCGCCTATGGCCGCAAGCCGGATCCCGACGTCCTGACTCGCGGACTCGGCGCCACCTATGAAATTGTCAACACGAACATCAAACGCTGGTCGGTGGGCTCACCGATCCAGGCGCCCCTCGATTCGCTGCGCGAGCTT
>VBKX01000326.1:8944-13956 GCA_005879435.1 Deltaproteobacteria bacterium | reverse complement strand
CCTATAACCCATGGGTTGATAGCGTTTCCTATGTTTACGCCGTCTCGGGATCGTCTGACAACACCTAATCAGCCTCACGCAGTTAGCGCCTAGCACGTCGTTCGTGCGTCGGGGTTGGCAAGTGTCTCTTACTTGTCACGGCGCTTTTTTAGATTCTCGAACTGGGATTTGAACTTTTCGCAAGGGTTTTCGTCGTCGACGCGTGCGGTGAACCAAACATAATCAAAGGGCAATCGCCCATTGGCCAGCGCGTAGTTGCGCGATTCGGCTTCTGGTCGTCGACTTCGACGAAAGCTATGCTGATAACCTGCTTACCCGCAGCTTTTGCGGTGAGATAAACGGGGACACCGTAATCGTTGCGAACATGACCCGCTACGGCCACTAGGACTGCACCGTCGGGGTTGCCCGCCGCGATCAAGCTCTGCGCCATCTGAGCGTCCCTGGCCCGCTGTACATCGACCATCGCTTTCACGCTTTCCTCGGATGCATAACCGCAATGGGAATCACTCGCGTTTTACTGACGGCCCAAGAGCCGCCAAGCCATCACTGTTCATCTTCCTCGCAGTGGCGAGCGGCAGATTGGTCGCGACGATCTGTAGACTTGCCTGAAGCGCCGCCTCGGCGACGGGTTGATACATCGCCCAGTCCGGCCAACCGCTCTTTTCCCAATTCACGGCCCGACCAAGGCCCGCGGCATCGTTTGGAGCGAAAGCCAGATGGTTGGCGATCGCGTTGGCGTCGTCAAGACCGAACATCTCGAAGCCTACGGCGGGACGGCGTCCCAGGGCGATCAGGCTGCGCAGCACTTCGGCCTGCAACAAGTGATGGTCGGGGTTGTCGTGTCTCTCGCCGAGGAGAAGGAAATCGGCGCGAACCAAACGGGTTATGAGATTCTGGCGATCGATAAATCCGGCGGAGGAGACATCCCAGATACGCCCGCTGAGAGGATGATGCCGACCAAAAGTCGATTTCCACGACGTGACCGAGCACCCCACCACGGCAAGCGCTACGACGATCAGTGCGAGAAGAGTTAAATAGATCTCTCCATTCGATACGGTGCGACTGGGTGATTTAAAAATGGCGATGGTGATTTAAAAATGGCGATCATAATCGACTCGCCAGGCTGCTACGAATCACATCACAGATGATGAGGGCCTTGGTTAAGAGCACCGGCGGGCCGCGATCAGTTCACACTCTCCGCAACTTAATCTGATCTACCGTAAATCAAACTGCAGTCTTGCACACTCCCAGGCCAGTGGTCACTCGGTGCCTCAGATCAATAAGCTATATTAAAATTAATGAGTACCCAAGTAGCGAAACTTCTCCAATAGGATAAGTAAGAATTCCACGCCAAGGCGCATTGGAAGCGCATGAGCGTCCGGTGTTTCTAGCTTCAAGAATTTCCCAACGAGCCTGCCGCACGCGTGGTTGTCAAACCGTCGCTGCACGGGGCTGAGGCAACTATTTCATGAACGGTTAAAAGGAATTTTAGTTCAGAACACACGCCATCTTTTGGCGGCAGTCATTCGGCACGGATACGGTCAAATGGACGGCGCTCGTCACGTGAAACTGCACCACCCGACGATCAGACCCCTAGGGTTTCGGCTGCCACCCGATCCCTTTCAACTCCGCATAAATCTTTTTGACGATGCTATAGTCGAACAGCCTGTCTTTGTCGGGAGGGCTGCTCATTTTCGTCAGCTCGGCGCGCGTCGTGATTTCATCTCTAAGTACGTCGTCCGTTACAGATCCCTCCGCGGTCATGCTCGCGACCGTAGCGTCGTAGTCGAGCTCGATTCCCTCGCGCGGCGATTTATCGTATTTGGCAATAACCGCGAGCGTCTGATCCTTGAAGCGACGCGCGTACTCTCGCCCTTTGATCGCACCGGCGAGGAATCGCTCCGCTAGGCCGCGGTTTTCCGTTAACAGTTTGCTGGACGTAGCGGCACCGGACCAGATGAGCTGGATCTCTTTGCCTATATCCGCGAGGACGGGGCCTTGCGATTGTCCGATCTGCAGTACATCTCGGGGCAGAAACAGCGTCGCATCGACGGCCGCGGCTTTGAAAGCGGCAAAGCGGGTTTCGTTGCGTCCCATAGCAATGAACAAAACCGAGGTCGACGGGATGTGATACTTCTTCAGTAACAGTAAAAGCGCCAGGTGCTGCGTGTCGCCGAACGAGTTAATGGCAATCTTCTTGCCCGCGAGATCTTTCAGCGTCTGAATCTCCGGCTTGGTGGAAATGAGTTTGTAACTTGGCTTGGAAAGATTTGTATAGACCACTTTCACCGGCCCACCGCGTAATCCCGCGCTGAGCGCCGATCCCGCCGACGTGCTCAAATGCAGATCACCGGATAACAGGGCGGGCGTCGCCACCCCACCGCCGGCTCGAATATAGTCGACGTTGAGATTTTGCTCGCGAAAGTAGCCTTTCTCGATGGCGACGAAATGGTCCATGTAGGCTGCGCTTGGCGTGACCAGAGAGACCACAATATTTTCCGCGCCGACGAGACCACGACAAAGCAGCATCGAAATGACCCAACCCAGCTGCAGAATTATTTTCACGCCCATACGCTTTCGACTTTCATGGGTGCTGATCACCGACATGAAGTCGTTACTGCCTCCCGGCAGCAGTTGTCAAGCCGGCGTGATCAGCGTTGGAAAGAATTCACACGATCTCGCGGGTTCAGTCGATTGACACTTAGATGGGCTTTCTGTAAGACACAACTTGTCGATCGATCATTCCATCTCGGATCATTGAATGAGGCTCCAAGACAAAATCGTTTTGGCTACCAGCGCGCAAAACCCATGCGCCAAAGCGATCGTCACGGGATTTGCCCGGGAAGGCGCAGATTGCGCGATCATGGATGAGAGTCTGAGTAAAGCGGAACAGCTAGCGGCCGAGGTTCGCTCGCTCGGCCGGCGCTCGCTCGTGCTTCAATTCGACGTGACAAAAAAATCTGAAGTCGAAGAAGCCCTGCGGCGCGCCGTTGCCGAGTTCGGTCGCATCGACGTATTGCTCAACTGTTCGGGGATCACGCATGAAAGCGATTTCCTGAATTTTACCGAAGAAGCTTTTAATCAGTGCATCGACCGCGGACCTAAAGCTTATTTTCTCGCTGCGCAGGCGGTCGGCCGGCAGATGGCCGAGCAGCGTTCCGGAAAGATCATAAATCTCTCGACTATCGACGCGCATATCGGTTCGGGCGAATCCACCGGCAATAGCGCGGCCTATTCCAGCATCGATTCGATGACGCGCGCGATCGCGCAGGCGCTGGGATTTTATGGGGTGAACGTGAACTCGCTTGTCTGTGGGCCAATCAATAATATTTCGCTGACTCCAGAAGAAGCGGGAGAGCGATTGCGGCGTATTCCCTTGGGCCGATTGGGCAAACCTGAAGATCTAGTTGGCGCGGCGATTTTTTTGGCGACGGAGGATTCGAACTTTGTCGCGGGCGAGAGCCTTTATGTCGATGCCGGCTATTCGAACGCCGCGGTCACCGAAGACGGTTTTCGCCCGGCGTGGGGCCGAACCTGGGGTCCATTCGAAGTTCCGCCTCGGAACAAGTAACTCTGTAAGGAGGGCGATTGCATGGGAACTAAATTTAAGGAAGTGAACACGCTATCGTTCATCGGCAATATCGGCCCCAAGACCGAACGGGTCTGGAAGGAAGTCGATGAAGAAGTCGATATCATCGGCTGCAAAGATAAGTTCGACCGCCCTTGTCAACTGATCGCGCCGTTAAAATTACTCGAGAAGGATCTCCCCGGCGACGGCGACACCAAACAGATGCCGATCTTCGTCAATGACGACGTGCGCATCGAGTTGATGCATTGCCGCTCGTCCAAGGGCGCGGATGGACGAAGACCCGCGGGATTTTGCGAAACGCAGATCCAAGTCCAAAACAAACGCGTCACCAAAACATCCGAGGGCAATTTTGAATTAGTCGAAGGCGACGTCCTCGTCGTGCCACCGAATATCACCCACGAAAATGCTGGAAATGGCTCGACCACACGATTAATTGTTTACACTCGCAAGCCGGTTCAGATCGCGCAGACGTATCCCGTCAAAGAGAGCGTCGTGCCGAACAAACAATGCACGCTGCTCAAGCCGACGACGGTGCTCGATAAAGTCGAAGAAGGCGGCTCCGGCGGCAAGCATTTCGAGCTGGTGGAAAACGCCGACATCATGATCGAAACCACGCATCGCTCCGACGCGCAGAAAATCTACCATCGCGGTTTCGGTCAAGACGAAGTCGCCTTCCAGCTCTCCGGTCGGCGCGCCACGCTTACCAATCAAGGGGAATACATGTTGGATACCGGCGATTTTCTGTTGATCCCCCCTGGAACATCGCACCGTAATATCGGCGACATGGCGACGATCCGAATCATCCTCTACACCAAAAAGCCCGTGCGTTTGGCTGATGAATTCATCGATCGCGCTAAACGGGCCGGACAAGCGATCTCGTAAAGCAAGAGTCTTTCTCGAATGGCAAGACATTTTTTCGAACTAGTGGTTAGAAGTTGCACGTGGTTTTATCTCGTTCTCTTTCTGACGATCGCATCTTCCGCCCTTGCGGCCGACAGCATACGAGTGTCTTACGCGACGCTCAGCGCAGCATACATGGACCATATATGCGGGATGGACAAAGGTTACTTCCGCGAAGAGGGATTGAACATCGAAGTGATCCGCGCCCCGGGCGGTGTGGCGACTCCGGGTCTATTATCGGGGCAGTTTCAATTCAGCAGCTCGGCGAGTTCAGCGGTGAGCGCCGCGGTACGCGGCGGCCCCGTGAAAATCGTCTACACAAATCTCTCGCGACCGAGCTACACCCCAGTTTCGATAAAACCGGAGATCACTTCAGCCAAAGAGCTGGTCGGGAAAAAAATCGCGATCAACAGCTTCGGCGACACCGGCCACCTATCGACGATTCTCTATCTCAAAAAAATGGGCGTCAATCCGTCGTCCGTGTTGTTCATCGCGGTCGGCAGAAATGAGGTCCGTTTTCCCG
>VBKX01000326.1:0-8900 GCA_005879435.1 Deltaproteobacteria bacterium | reverse complement strand
GGCAAAGAGATTCAACTGGTATGGAATGGCGTTGCTGTTTCCAGCAAGCTCTTGGCAGAAAACCCGAAACTGGTAGAACGATTCTTGCGTGGGCTGGCCAAGGGCCGAGAATTTGCCCGGCGCTACAGGGACGAAACCATTGCGCTCATCAGCAGGCGCGATCCTTCACCGCTGGACGCCATCAAGGTCGACTACGACGTCACCAAAGCAAGCATGACCGAAGACGGTTCGTTGCCCGACGATGTTCTTAAAGATGAAGTCGCGAGCCGCTCCGAGCTCACCAAAGTTGCCAATCCACCTAACATTTCGACCGTGTTTGATTACAGTGTCACGAAAAGAAACTACGCTCAGTTAAAGGCAGCCGGTTGGCAACCGGTCCGGTGAACCCATGAAACTTGACGGGAAAATAGCCATCGTTACGGGTTGCAACGGAGAATTCGGTTCGGCCATCGTGCCCGGATTTGCCGCCGAAGGCTGCGCCGTTGCTTGTGTCGATTTCAAACAGGCCGATGCCGATGCGGCGGCGGAAAAAGTCCGTCAAAAGGGCAGGCGCGCTCTGGCAATCGCGATTGATTTACGTAAGCGCGGCGAAATCGAATCGATGGTCCAGCAAGTCGTCGATGCCTTCGGGTGCATTGACATCCTCGTCAACACCACCATGGCTTCGCACAACCAGGAGTTTTTAAATTTCAAAGAAGAAGATTTCGACGACTCGCTGAGCCGCGGCGTGAAGAGTTACTTTCTGACTTGCCAAGCGGTCGCACGACAGATGGTGAAGCAGCGCTACGGCAAAATCATCAATCTCAGCTCCATCGTCGGCGTCCTCGGCCCCGGCCAGGCCGCGTCATGGACCGCCGATCGCGGCGCCGTCAACGGCCTCACCCGCGCGGCGGCGCACGCGTTGGGATTTTACGGCATCAATGTCAATGCGGTAGCGCGCGGCAACACGGCGCGCAAGCCCCACAGCGCGGGCGTAATCGAGCGCGTCCGCAGGTTGCCTCTGGGAAGAACCGAAACCGCCGAGGACATGGTTGAACCCTGCGTGTTTCTTGCTTCCGAAGGTTCGAGTTACGTCACCGGAACGATCCTCTACGTCGACGGCGGCTACACAGTCGCCGGCGTCACCGATGACCGCTACCGCCCGGAGTGGGCGCGCGCGGGCGCCGAGGAAAAGAAATAGCATCTTTCCTTCCTCTCAAATTGGGCTTCGGCATTTTGTCGGGTTTCGCACAATCAGATGGATGTCATGTTGCGCGAAGCGAAACATCTCGCCTTTAAAGCATCGGAAAAAGGCGGGCTCCTTCGGCGGAGTTTATCCGGAGTTTGTCGAAGGGCCTCGGGATAACATAACTAAAACTTTTTCCATCACACGTTTTCATCGGCCAACACGCTCTCCGCAAACATATCCTTGATCTCGAGCTTCCTGTCCGTCACCCCTACCATCTCCGCATAACGCGCCAGGGTCTCCAGCACCACGCG
Source organism: Deltaproteobacteria bacterium (assembly GCA_005879435.1). GTDB lineage: Bacteria > Desulfobacterota > Binatia > UBA9968 > UBA9968 > DP-20. The sequence goes on along the minus strand of VBKX01000326.1, from coordinate 7,421 downwards.
GTTGTCCATAATATTGTACGGCCAAGCGTTCTCCCCGAATAATTCTCGCTCTTCTTCCAGCTCCGCGCCGTACCAAGCGAGAAAAGATCGCCGGGTATCGCTCACGTGTTTGATGCCGATCTCCTTGGCTTGGGTAAAAGCTTCGACAAGGCTTCGAGCGACCCACGGATGACGTTCCAGGATGGAATTCTTCACCACGACGACGTGGCGGATCGGAAAGATCTTAGTGCGCAGATAATACTCCTTTTCGACTTCACGAAAGTTCGGCCACAGGCGGCGCACTCCCGGAGTATGACGGACGTGCTTCGACGAAATCTCCGGCAACATGCACGCGTCGATCGCGCCGCTCGGCAGCACATCCTCTATTTTTTGTCCCTTCGGCAAACGTACGATTTCCATCCACTCAGGCGGTTGCCAGCCGGGAACCTGCTCCTGCTGATTGGTGCGAATGCGCAGCGAGCGCGCCGGCACGCCGTGTTCTTCCTGCAGCACCCCGCGCATCCACAGCGATACCGGATTGAAGTGGGCGCGCATGCCGATAACTTTACCGGCAAGGTCTTCGGGCTTATGAATGCCGCTGGCGGCGTGAACGAGCACGTTGCCATGACAGAATTTTCGATGTGGAAAAACCGGGATGGCGCTAAACGGCGCGCCGCGACCGATCCAACCGAGAAACACGCCCATCTGCAGCTCGCACACGTCGAACTCAAGATCGCGAGAAAATCTTCTGTGCCGCTCTTCCGACGGCAACGACAGGATTTCGAGATCGATTCCTTCCGCCTTCACGGTTCCGTCGACTAAAAATCGCGTTCGATCGTATTCGTTGCAGGATAAGATCAGGCGAAGCGGTGCCATATCATTATCGGGCCAATTGCGGCTTGATGTCGTTTAACAATAGAGACGACTGAGCGCCCACGTCATCCGACGCGATCCGCGCAATAATGGCTGTAAGACCTGCCGCAGCGTATCCGCTTAACAAGCGCACGCATTCGTCCGCCGTGCCGAAAATCGTGAAATGATGACCGAGCTTTTCTCTGGGTTGTTCGAAGAATCGCTCCATCCACTTCCAACCTTCATCTTTGGCCCGATCGCCATCCGTTTGGATATTGAAAGTCGCATATAAAGCGCTAACCGGACATTTTCCCGCGCGGCCATTCTCCTGAGCATATCGATCGATCTTGCCTCGTGCCGCAGTGAATCTCTCCAACCTCGGCGCGAGCGTGACCCAACCGTCGCCCAGACGCCCTACCCTCTTAAAACCGTTCTCGTTTCGGTCGGCGGCGATCCAGATGGGTATCCCCGGCTTTTGCGCCGGGTGAGGCAGAATTCCGACGTCACTCAATTTATAGTAACGCCCATCATAACTGACCGTTCTCTCACTCCACAGCCGGCGCATGATTTCGATGCACTCCCCCAAACGACCGGCTTTCTCGTGCGGCGGAACTCCGCAAGCCGCGAACTGGCGCTGGATGTAAGCTCGCACGGGTCCGACGCTAACGCCGAGGATAATCCTGCCTTGCGAAATCACGTCCACGGTTGCGAGCGCGTGGGCCAACAAGACAGGATTTCTTAGCGCGGGAAGCATGGGCACCGCGCCGATCTTGATCTTTCTCGTCCGCGCCGCCAGCGCGGCCATCGTGGTCAAACAATCGCCGCGCGCCTTATCCAAAACCGTAACGCTGTCGCCTACCCAAATATGGTCGAAGCCCAACTCCTCCGCTTGCGCCGCATCCGCCCAAAGTTGATCGAAACTCTTCGCCGCGTCTTCCTGGCGGATGATCTGCCGCGTGTGTAATAGTAAACCGATTTCCATTCAACGCTTATTATTTACTTGCTTTCAGGACGCGATCCCACCCTGCATCGCGCAGCTCCTTGTAAACTTCCCGCGTCAGATGAAAATCGAAAACTTGCTCGGTGGGTATTTCTTTCTGAACGCCGAGCGCGCGTCTGCCGATGTCGATATCCGACTTCTGCGTTTCCACGTCTTCCGTGCCGTCGGCGGTCATCATTTCCATCGTCGCGTCGTAGTCGGCGCTGCGCACGTCGTCGGGCGCGCGATCGTATTTTTTACCGAGGGCGAGGGACTGGCTCTTGAAGCGCTTCAAAAATTCTCGCCCCTTGACCGTGGCGCGAATAAATCGCCGCACCACATCCGGTCGTTTGACGAGCAGCTCTTCCGACGTTGCCAAGCCGGTGTAGAGCATTTTGATTTCCTTGCCGATATTGGCGACTTCATGAACCGGATAGCCGCGGGTCTGAAGCGTTCGAGAATCGGCGAAACCCAAAACCGCCGAATCCACCGCCTTGGCGACGAGCGAAGTGACTCGGCCGTTTGTTCCCAGCGCAACCCAGATCACGTCGCGCACGGGATCCATGCCGTATTTGCGCAGCAGCAAATTCGCGGACCCTTCCATGGTGTCGCCACGCGACGCCACGCCGATCCCCTTGCCGCGCAGGTCGGTGACTTTGCGAATGTCGTCGCGCCAGGTAAGCAGACGATACAACGGCCGATCGAGATTGACGTAGACAACCTTGAGCTTGATATCGCGCAGGCTGGCGTTGAGCGACGATCCGGACGACGTGCTGAAATGAATATCGCCGGAAACGAGCGCCTTCGTCGCCAGACCGCCGGGCATGGCGATCCAGTCGACGTTGAATCCTTCGTCCCGATAAAATCCCAACTCTTTAGCGATGAAATGGGGGTAATAAATAACGCCGAAGCTCGCGAAGGATACACGCAGGTCTTCGACCCTCGCACCCTGGGCGCCGCACGGAACGCTCCGTAGTATAGCGACCAGGAGTGAAAGCAAGACCCACAGTGAAAGCTTCGTCGGTAGTGCCACGGAATGTATCGCGCCCGTATGAATCAGCGAATCTTAAGCGCAGTCGCGTTACTGCACTCTGTGCGTCATAAATTCGCGAATTTTTTTACCCCTAATAGTAGCCTCCAGGAGCTATGGAGATTCATTCCTGAAATACGCGGAATAAACACAACCGGCAGCGAATTGATCGTTCTTAATTTCAATTTGAGCGCAAGATCTCCTTTGGGGAGACAAAAAGTAAGCAATGAGAAGTTAGGCCATGCAACGCGGCGATGTCAAGCGAAGTCGATCGTTGTTTCGCGGAACCGAAGCTTGTCTGTCCTGCGCTCGTAAGATATACACCCCAGAGAGGAGTTACAATTATGTCCGGTGAAAACACCGCTGTCACTTTGGAGCGTATCGATCACGGCGTGCTGCCGTCGAATGATCTCGGCCGCGCGTTTCGCTTCTGGTCGTCCTTCATGGGTGCGCGGCTCGGCTTTCACGCCAACTTGAACGCGCGCGGTCTTAACCGCGAAGTGCCGATGATCGTTTTCTTTACCGTGGCGAATCACTCCGGCTTTGGCCTCGCCCTGCAGGATTTCCGTTTTTCCGTTTATCGCCGACTCCGGCGCGCCGCTTGGAAGGCGTCGTGTGGGGTTTCGAGGTCGCTGCCAATGATCTTTCGGCGACGGCGAACGAAGCTGCAAAGCAAAAACTGCGCTGGGAGCGGGTCGCCGATTATCCGGCGTCGAGCCCGATCAAAGAGTCTTTGTTCGTCCTCGATCCCGACGGCAACACCGTGGAGCTCTGTATTCGGAAACAGCCAGCGGATATCGCGCCGCAGCAGGGAACCACTCCGCTCAGACGCATAAGCCACGTGCGAGTAGAAGTAACCGATCTCGATCTGGCGCGCTCGTGGTACGGCAAGACTTTCGGCATGGTCGAAGCCGATCAAGTGCCGGCCGAAGATCAGTTGACGTTGACTGTGCCGAAATCGCAGCAGTTGGTCATCCTGCGCAAGGTAGCCCAAGTCGCCGAGCGCAGCATGCAGTGTTTCAAGGGGCCGCATATCGACCTGCGTTCCAGCGAAAAATGCTATCCGGAAATATTGAAACGCTTTGACCGCAAGGAGACGTATTGGGGCCCCGAGCCCGATCTGATCCCGTGGCATGAGCCGGACTCCAATACCGCTTACGGCTACGATCCCTTCGGCAATCGGATTCAGATCGGCATCATCGCCAAACGCCCGATGCACTTCGGCGAAGTGTCACGTTTCGCCGATCGCGCCAATTCGTAGAAAACATTCCTGCTCGTTGCTTTATGTCGATGGATAGATTTTTGATCCTGATCTTCGCCTTACTCGGCGCGACTGTCATTGCGACTGAAATTGGCGGCGCGGCGTTCGCCGAAGATAAAGTTCGTTTCTCCGTCGCCGCGGTCACCGGCAGCTATATGGACGAGTTCGTCGCCATCGAAAAAGGTTATCACCGCGACGAGGGACTTTCAGTGGAAATGATCCGCGCCGGCGGCGGGATCGCGACCCAAGCGCTCATCGCCGGCGATCTCCAGTTCAGCACGTCGGCGGGCTCAGCGCTTACCGCCATGCTGCGCGGCGCGGAGATTAGAGTCGTTTACACCAATATCGATCGTCCCGGATACCAGGTGTGGTCCGGCCGACCTGAAATAAAAAGCCTCAAAGATCTGATCGGCAAAAAAGTCGGCGTTACCAGCCGCGGCGACACACAAGAACTGTCCGTGCGCTTGCTGCTGCGCAAGCATGGCATCGACGTCAATTCCGTCGTCTACATCCCGGTGGGTTTCGGAGCGACGCGCCTTGCCGCTTTGCAAACCGGGGTCGTCGACGCCGTTCCGCTGGGCGCCGGCGACTTTGCCTGCCTACGTCGGCCTGGCGGTTTCCAGTCGTCTGTTAGCGCGCCAACCGAATTTGGTCGAACGTTTTTTGCGCGGCGTGATCAAAGGCCGGGAATATGCGCGGCGCTACCGCGAGCAGACGATTCCGATCCTCGGCAAGTACACACAACGCCAACGCGAGTTCAACGAGATCGATTACGATTCGACCCTGCCGGTATTGACGCCGGAAGGTTGGGTTGCTGACGATATTTTAAAGGAAGACGTCGCCATGCGGGCTGAATTGATCGGTATGCCTGCGCCGGCGGATTACGCCAAGTTTTTCGATTACAGCATCGCCAAGAAAATCTACCGCGAACTCAAAAGCACAGGTTGGAAACCGACGCCGTAGGGAAAACGAGACAATACGAGCCACAACTAAACAACCTATTCACCACGAGGGCGACGAAGACTACAAAGTTTTAAAGGAATCCTTCGTGCACTTCGTGTTCTTCGCAGTTAGATAGTGTTTCATAATAAAAGGAGACGTCATGACTACCACCTACCAAGTCGCTGACATGATGATCGGCGTACGCAATATGATCGAGGCCGCCGGTTTGCGCCGCGGTGATCAAGTGCTGCTATTGGCCGACACGCGCAGCGACAAAACTACATTGGAAGCGCTTACCGCGGGACTGCGCTTTTTTGGCGCCGAGCCGATGGCTCTGGTCACTGAACCGATCGCGCGTTACGGCGCCGTGCCGCAGGCCGTTTTAGCGGCCATGCACGAGTCGGACGTGGTCATTTGGGTGTGGCCTGTATTCATCACGTTCACGCCGGCGCATCGCGCCATGGGCCGCAAGCGCGAAGAAAGCGGCACCCAGCTCCATGAAGACCGCATGAAACCCTATCATATATACTTTGAAGGCAACGCCGGACTTCTCGCCCGCGACTATGCAAAATTTCCCAACAAAGTGCTGTGGAAATTAGCCGAGAAAGTGCGCGACGTGGTTGGCGCGGGAAAGGTTGTGCGAATCGAAGATTCGCTGGGAACCAACCTGTCCGCGACCTATGACGGTAAAAGATTGTACGGCATGCAGTTTCGCGCCGGCGATCCTCCCGGTCGCTGCCACTTTCCCTGGGGACGGTGCGGCGTGTTCAATGGCGACGGACAGGCGAACGGGGAAGTTTATTTGAGCTGCGTGCAAGGCGTGGCCGGCATGTTGGCCGAACCGATGCGCTGGAAGGTGAAAGATAGTTTAATCACCGAGGTCGACGGTGGCGGCGAGATCGGCGAAGAATGCAAGCGCTTGTTCAAGGAAGTTCCCGAATCGAATCGGCTGATCGAAATCATGTTCGGCTACCATCCCAAAGCCTCGGCGCAGCATGGCGTCGATGATCCGATGCATTGGGAGTTGATCAGCAAAATGCCCTGGGCGGGCCTGGGAACACCGCGCAAGCATCCGAATTTTAGACACATGGACGGCTCGGTATTCAACGCGCGCCTTTACATCGACGACCGGCTCATGGTCGACACGCACGGGATGCTCGATCGCACGCTGCTGCACCACCCGGACGTGCTCGAAGTGGCGTCCGAATTCGGCGATCCGTATAAAGTGCTGGCGCCGGTTTCGCACGAAGCGCACGGGTCGGGATCGACTTGGTAGGGGCGCTTATGCACAAAGCGATTTCTTTGTTACCGATGCCGCAACACGTTCTCGGAAAACTTTTCACTGCCTAACGCTAACGATGGCGGCTTGTTATAAAAGTGTTTGCGCCGCCAAAAATTTGACGGTTGGAAAGTTGGAGCACTGCTCGTTGCTGGCATGTTTTTCACAAACGCACTTGACCGGACAAGCGTCAATCCATTAACCTGACGGCTATGGCTACGACTGATCCTAGGGTTGCAGTCAACATATTATACGCCGAAGATGATCCCGCCTCCGGCCGTCTCGTAAAATCGATCGCATCCACCGAAGGGTACTCCGTCATGGTGGTTCCCACAGGCGCGGAGTTCCTAAAAGCCCTGGATGACAAGCCCGACTTGATACTCCTCGATCTCCATTTGCCGGATGCGTCCGGGCTGGACTTGCTCGCTCGATCGCGAGCGCGCTATCCGGACGTGCCGGTGATCGTGGCCACCGCGTCAAATTCGATCAACGACCCCGTGACGGCGCTCAAAGGCGGCGCGATGGATTACCTCACCAAACCCATCGACCATCAGCGTCTCGTCGTCTCGCTAGCCAACGCGGTAAAAATACTGCACCAACAGCAAGACCTCACCCTGCTTCGGTCAGAGCTCAAGGAAACCTACAAGCTCGAGCATATGATCGGCGGCTCGCCCGCGATGACCCACGTTCGGGATCTGATCCGCCAGGTAGCGCCGAGCGACGCGACTATTTTAATTATGGGCGAAAGCGGCACCGGAAAGGAACTTGTCGCGCGAGCCCTTCATTATTCCAGCCCGAGAGTAGGCAAACCCTTCGTCGACGTGAACTGCGCGGCGCTCAGCGAAACCTTGATCGAAAGCGAATTATTCGGTCATGAAAGAGGCGCGTTTACCAGCGCGATTTCGCGCCGACGCGGAAAGTTCGAGCAAGCGAACGGCGGCACGCTTTTCCTCGATGAGATCGGCGACATGCCGTTGTCGACTCAGGCGAAGATGTTGCGCGTCTTGCAGGAGCGAACGTTCCAGCGCGTCGGCGGAGAAGATAAAATTACCGTCAACGTTCGCGTCATCTGCGCCACCAATCGCAATCTTGAAGATGC
>VBKX01000325.1 GCA_005879435.1 Deltaproteobacteria bacterium | reverse complement strand
GCGTCCATTGACGGGCGTCCGGTCGGAAGCTTTGGTGATCTGGGAGTCGTGAGCTTCGGCAACGAAAAAGTTTGCTTCGGCCTGGGTGGCGGCGCCGTCGTTTCGCGGCATAAGAATTTTTTGCTCGGTTCTAAGATCCCATTCGCACCAGCTTCGCCGTCCGCGACGCTGGGAAGTTTTTTCTCCACTCTGTTTTGGTGGCGCTGGCGGCGTTGGACATTGCGGCTGCGCGCGGTGTTTTCTCGTGGCGGTGCCCATGGGCCTGAGACGCCGCCGAGTTCGTACCGACATGAGTTCCTGGCCAATCTCAATGCTGCGGTTGCCGTGAGTCTGGTTCAAACACTGCGGGCAAACATAGCGGCACGGCGCGCGCGAGTTAATGCTTATCAGGAATTACTCGGAGATGAGAAAGGGTTAGCGCTCATTGCGCACGAGCCGGGCTCTGCGTGCCTGACTCAAGTCGTGCGAGTTTTGCCGAGGAGACGCGGTCACGACTTGGCTTCCATTGTGGTCGAGGCGCTCGCTGACCAAGGGTACGAAATCCGGGGCAGCTACGTGCCGATTCACTTACTCCCCAATTTTGGTAAGTGCGTCTGGGAGCGTCTTCCGTACTCGGAACGAGTTTGGCCGGATTTGGTCGAGCTGCCTTGCGAACCCGGCGTGAGTCTCGATGACGTCGAGCGGATCGCGTGCGTCGTCAAGGAGGTCGCTGGCGGAAAGTAGGGCTCTTCGCTAAGAAAATCCCCCTGTATCCCCCTTTGCCAAAGTGGGATGTAATACATGGGGATCTTGGTTACCTAAACAAGCGGCGAGAAAAGCGACCAATCCCTCTTTGCAAGAATTTTGAAGTTTTCCCCTCTTTGAAAAAGAGGGGCAGGGGAGATTTGGACTAGACACAACTTCAGGTAGATCACGGTCGAAAATGCCAATGAACGAAATTCACTTTATCGATACGACACTGCGCGACGGCCAGCTAAGTCTCTGGGCGCTGGGAATGAGAAGCTGCGGTTTCGAATCGATGGAGTTCTTCGGCTTCGCCGGTTACATCAAGATGGTGCGCGAGCATAAGGAAAATCCCTGGGACTGGATCGGGCTCGGCGCGAAGAAATTTCGCCGTACGCGCTTGCGCTACCACGGCGGGCTGGCCACGGGATTTGAGAAAATACCGCGCTCGGTGCGCTTATTGATGATCGAACGCGTGGTCGCGCACGGCATCACGTTGACGCGTTCGTCGGATCCTTAACATCATCTATGCGGTCTCGCCGCGCCACACCGATGAGTACTACGCCGAGCGGGCGCGCCAAGCCGCGGCGATCAAGCCCTACCGCATATGCTTCAAGGACGTAGCGGGTTTATTGACTCCCGATCGCGCGCGCACGCTGATTCCGCTAATTCAGCAGAACATCGGCGCCATTCCACTCGAATTCCACGCGCATTGCAACAACGGCTTCGCGCCCTTCAACTATCTGGAAGCGATCAAGCTCGGCGTCGATACGCTGCACACGGCGATTCCGCCGCTAGCCAATGGGTCGGCGCAGCCGTCGATTTTTAACGTGGCCGCCAATGCCCGTGCGCTCGGGTACAAACCGTTCGTCGATCTGGAAGCGATCAAGCCGGTTGAAAAGCATTTCACCTACATCGCCAAGCGTGAAGGCCATCCGATCGGCGCCCAGCGCGAATACGATCACGCGCAATACCTGCATCAAGTCCCCGGCGGTATGATCTCCAACTTGCGCCATCAGCTGCGCACGATGGGCATGGAAAATCGTTTGCAGGAAACTTTAGAAGAAGCGGGGAGGGTGCGCGCCGAATTCGGCTATCCGATCATGGTCACGCCGTTGGCGCAGTTCGTCGGCAGCCAGGCGGCGATCAATGTGATCACCGGCGAGCGCTACAAAGAAGTGACGGACCAATCGATTCAGTACGCGCTCGGGCACTGGGGCAAGGAAGCGCCGTTAGTGATGGATGCCGACGTCAAAGACAAGATTCTCAATCGGCCGCGGGCGAAAGAATGGCGAGGATGGACGCCGCCCGATCTCTCGCTTCGCGAGGTCCGGCAAAAATTCGGCGGCCCCGGAGTTTCCGACGAAGAATTAATCCTGCGCGTCATCGCCGGCGAGGCGGCGGTCAAAGCGATGCTCGCCGCCGGCGCGCCAAAAGAGTATGTGAGCGCGGCCCAGCCGTTGATCAAATTGATCGGTGAACTCACACAGCGTAGGGACTGCAATCAGGTTTACATTCAGAAAGGCAGCATGACTCTGCGTCTGGAAAGGATTACAAACCGTCTTCGCCGGGAGACGGCCATAGTGTCATCCTGAGGCGAAGCCGAAGGATCTCGCCTCGCTAGGCGGAATAAAAAATGCGAGATTCTTCGCTGACGCTCAGAATGACACCACGGGGCGTTTAACGAGATCATTTCAAGCATGTCTCGCTGCAAACTCGTGGGCATTCATCCTCCAGCGCCAATAGGACGCGCCGTGGTTACTACCTACCCAGAACGTTACCGGTGAAGTCGTGTTGTCGACGAACACGCGCCGGATGTTGGTTTCACGGGGGAGAAGATAATCCGTGAACTGGCTGGTCTTGGGGTCGAGACGCGTGACGCGGTCGGTCCACATGGAGCCGATCCACACTTCGCCGTTCTTATCAGGAACGACGTGGTAAGGAGCGCTCCAAGGTATGGGAAGTCGCCATTCCTGGATCTTCTCCGTTTTGGGGTCGAGCATGCCGACGCCGTTGGCGCCGTATTCTGCGAACCATAGACGGTCCTGGGCGTCGAACCGGCCGCGACGGGGCCGGGTGCCTTGGGCTGTGGTCGAGTAGACTTTGAACTCCTTGGTCTTGGCGTCGATGCGGCCGATGTTATTGGCGCCGAACTCCAACAAATAGAGGTTGTTCTGGCTGTCCGACGGAATCCCGTAGGCGTTGATCGTGCGCTCTGTGCCGGGAATTTTGAACTCGCCAAGATTCTCATATTGACCGGTGGCGACGTCGAGTCGATAGATCGAGTGGGTGTCCTGGTTGTTGGTCCATACTTTGCCGTCCACATGTGAATTCGACGGGCTCACCATCGACTGCTGGGTGTGATTGCCCTGCCATTCTTTTGGCACGGGGTAGGTCTGGAACTTTTCCGTCTTGCGGTCAAACTTGGCGATGCCGCCCTGATACATCAGTGAAACCCACACATTTTGCTCTTTGTCGAGTTGCAGATCTAGGGTGCCCAACGGAAAATCTTTTTTCAGCACCGGAATCGGATACTCCGTGACCTTGCCAGTCTTCGGATCCAATTTGCCGATGAACTGCTCGCCGAAATCCGAATACCAAGTCGCGCCTTCGGCATCGACGAGGACATCATGGGGCATCGCCAGTTTTCTCGGCAGGTCGTACTCGGTGACGATCGTGCGCGTGGCCTTGCCCTGCGGCCGCGGCAAAGTTTTGAGCGGGAAACTCTGCTTTGAATTGTAACTCGTATTCACGCTCGCGAGCCAGGCACCGATCTCCATTGGATCGACGCCGCGGGTGCGATCGCGCTGCGATCCGCCGACGGTCATCTGCGGGCGAAGCGGCGTGCTGCCGGGCGCGTACATCGACATTCTGCGGAAGACTTGCACCCATTCCTCGGCGCTCTTGTTGGCTTTGACGATGCGCTCGATGGTGTGACAGCCATTGCAGCCCAACAGAAAGTTCTTTTGCTGATCCGTCCCGGGGATGCTCAACAGCCACTCGGCGTCGCTCAATTGAGCCGAAAGATTTTCCGTCGGTTTCAGTTTTAGATTGGCCGTGACGGCTTTTCCCGCGACGACATCCACCGTCTTGGGACCGTCGAGATCGTAGCCCGCAGCGCGAACCTTCAGAGCGTAGCGACCCGGTTCTAATTTTTCACCGGGAAACCCAAAGCGCCCCTTGGCATCGCTGACAACGTTCACAGTGATGGTCGAGCCGTCCTTTTTGGCGCCGACTACGACGGACTACGACGCCTTCCATCAAGCCTTCTTTCTGAGAGCTCACCTGACCGGTGAGCGCGAGTGTTCCGTTCGCTCGTGCGATTGCGGGCAGTGCCAATGCCAGCAAAGCAGCCGCGGCGAAGGCCACTCGAATCGATCTTATGTGCTGCATAGAAATCCTCCTTGAGACTTAAGTCTTAGACTTTTCCATGGAGAACTGAAGGGAAACTGCCGGAGCATTACCACTGCAGTCTTCCGCGCGTCAAGTCGATTTTTTATTCTTGTGACAGCGGCGTTTATTACGCGCCAGTGGGTGTCGATTGACCGCGGCGCAGATGGGCCGGGTCGAAACTCACCGGACCTAGCGATGGGCTTTGCTCTCCCAACGGCGATTGGTGTATATAACCGCTGTCTCGACTAGCCGTGGTCAGATCGGTATCCATTGTCCATTGCGACGTAAGGAGGCTCAAATGAAAAACACACGACCGTTTTTCATCGCTGCGATCCTGCTAACGACGGCCGCCTTGCCGGGCCGATTGAGCAGCCAACAAAGTGCAGCAGTGCGCGTCGACGCCGACGACGTAGGAGGCGTGGTCACCGGGACAAACGGTCCGGAAGCGGGCGTCTGGGTGATCGCCGAGACGACGGATCTACCGACCAAGTTTGCCAAGATCGTTGTTACCGATGATCAGGGCCGCTACTTGATCCCCGACCTGCCGAAGGCAAATTACAACATTTGGGTGCGCGGCTATGGACTCGTCGATTCTCAAAAAGTTCGGACGGTGCCGGGGAAAACACTCGATCTCAAAGCCGCGATAGCACCGAACGATGCTGCTGCAGCGCAATATTATCCCGCGATCTACTGGTACTCGATGCTCAAGATTCCCGACAAGAGCGAATTTCCCGGCACAGGGGAAAACGGCAACGGCATGCCGGAAAAGATAAAGCACCAAGCGCAATGGCTCGACGTGATAAAAACTAACGGCTGCAACACTTGCCATCAACTGGGGAACAAAGCGACGCGGACGATTGCCCAACAGTTGGGTGAATTCAAATCGTCATCCGACGCTTGGCAGCGGCGTATTGTTTCCGGCCAAGCCATGACATCGATGCTGAACGCTGTTGACAGAATCGATTCGAAGCGCGCTTTGGCTCTCTTCGGTGATTGGACGGACCGCATCGCTGCCGGCGAAGTGCCAAAGTCAAAACCACCGCGGCCCCAGGGTGTAGAGCGCAACGTCGTCATCAACGTGTGGGATTGGAGCAACCCCAAGGCTTATCTTCACGACGAGATTTCCACCGACAAGCGCAATCCGACGGTCAATGCCAACGGGCCGATTTACGGCTCGACGGAGTTGAGCACGGATCTCGTCCCCGTGCTTGACCCGAAACATCACAAAGCCTGGGAGATCAAACACCCCGTGCGCGATCCGAACACGCCGTCGGCGAAGACGGACCCACTCACGCCGTCGCCTTACTGGGGTGCGGAGCCGATCTGGGATAGCCAGTCGAACCAGCACAATCCGATGATGGATGAAAAGGCGCGCGTGTGGTTTACCGCGCGAGTCCGTCCGCCGGAGAATCCCGATTTTTGCAAGAAGGGATCGAGCCATCCGTCGGCTAAAGTTTTCCCCATCAACAGCGCGAACCGGCATCTTTCGATGTACGATCCGAAAACCAAAAAGTTCACCTTGATCAGCACCTGCTTTTCAACACACCATCTGGTTTTCGCCGAAGATGCCAATCACACGCTCTGGACCAGCGCCGGCGGTCCCGCCAGCGGTGTCGTCGGCTGGTTAAACCGCAAGATGTTCGAAGAAACCGGCGACGAGCAGAAGTCGCAAGGCTGGACGCCGCTGATTCTCGACACCAACGGCAACGGCAAACGCGACGAATGGGTCGAGCCAAATCAGGCCGTCGATCCGACGAAAGACAAGCGCGTCGCGGCGGCTTTCTACGGTATCGCCGTGAGCCCGGTGGACGGTTCGGTGTGGGGATCTTCCCAGGGATTCCCCAGCTCCATCGTGCGACTCAACCCAGGGCCAAATCCTTCGGAGACCGCGCTAGCTGAATTATACGAGGTGCCGCTCGACGCCGGCGCCTACGGCATCCGTGGGATGGACATCGACCGCAACGGCGTGGTTTGGTCTTCGCTGTCGAGCGGCCAT
>VBKX01000320.1:8640-8948 GCA_005879435.1 Deltaproteobacteria bacterium | reverse complement strand
ACGGCGCGTAGTGACCACGCCATTGATATGATACTCGGCGTCGAGCTTGGACATATCGAGCAATTCCTTCAGCTTTACTTTTTTCGCCTGCAATGTCGCTGGCGGGCTCAGCGCCGCCGCATGAATTTTGCCCGTCAGGATCGCAGTCACCGTTTCCGCCGGTCCGCCGGTCTGAACCATCGTGATGTCGCGCTCCGGATCGACGCCATAAAAGCGCAGCGCAAATCGCGACGCGAGATCGGAGAGCGTGCCGAAGCGCGTCGTGCCGAATACCTTGCCCTTCAATTCTTCCATGCGGCCGATTTCCG
>VBKX01000320.1:0-8544 GCA_005879435.1 Deltaproteobacteria bacterium | reverse complement strand
TGCTGATCGCCTCGACACTGAGCCCGTGCTTCTCATAGAAATTGCCCTCCTTGGCGAGCCACATGGACATCTGCGTCGCCGAGGTGGAACCGCCGCCGACGCGAATCCTATCGACCTTTTTTTCCTGGCCGGCAACGCTGCCTGCGAAAACAATGATGCAAACCACGATGCGACACAAGAGATTTAGCCTTCTCACCGCTCTATCTCCTTTCCGCCGATCTCGTAAAACCCCGTCTCTTTCGCCGTTTCCGCTACGGAGCCTTTCCACCAGCGCCCCCATGGAAACGGAAAAGTAATGGTCAGGCACCAGCTCCTAGCTCGTGCTTGGCTCTTAGCCAATAATTTTTCGTAAAGCCTGATGAACTCGTCCTGCGAATGCTCAATCGAACATGCCACGAGTTGCTCGGAGTGCTTGTTAAGAATCACCTGTTGGGGAATCTTAATTTGCGATTCGTTTGCCGGAATCGTTACATCCTCGGCCAAAGTGAACACCCAGCCGAATGCGCGCTCGACCGTTTGACTATCAACGATACGAATGCGCTCGCCACCGCTACGAGATCGGAGTCTCGCGAGAACCAGCGCCTCGGCGTCGATTTGATTCAGCATCTGCTTATTCGTGCTTTTCGCGAAATGATCGTTTTCGTCCCTGTACATCATAGCTCATTTACGCCGGCCCTTTCATCAGCTCGCGCATCTTTTCCGCATTCAGTGCGCGAAGAAAGTTTGGATTGTGAAACCGGATGGCGTGAAGCGAAAGTCAAACATCTAATGAATCTCATCGCCGTCACTCCAGTTTCCGACTACCGGATGATAAGTCGCTACGAATAACTGCGCCCTTCGACGCAGTGGACAAACACCGGCCAATTCTTCGGGTCTTCGAGGATCTTTAGGAACAAAACCAGTGCGCTTCCTCCGGGTTCCAAGTGCGCGTGGGAATACGGACGTAGCTTAGTTTTGTTCCTTGCAGGTGCGGTAAGTCATCCTTCCCTTCACGAAGGCTCTCGACGGTCTTCACTCCCGTCGCTTTCAGATCGCGAAAACCTTCGGCTGTCGGTTGCGAGCTGCGCCACAACACCGGCGATACTTTCGTAAAGTTTTCGACTCCGGCGAAGTAATTATCGCAGAGCTGTGCCCAGGTTCGCATCGGCCACGCAGTGGGCCGGTCGGCGCAGCCAAAGCAAATAATCAGGACAGCAATGCTAAGCCGCATCATCGGGACAGGCAGCCTGTTGACACCGAACTCGGTAGCGCTCGGCTGGCGGTCATTCTGGTCATTTACTGCTGTCGGTCGAGCCGATTGACCAGCCAGCGCCCGATTAAAGCTAACAGCGCCAAACAAAAAATTAGCAAAACACCCAATGCCGTAGTCTGACCGGCGTTTCCGTCGTCCCACATGCGCCACATGACCATAGAAATGACCATGCTGTTGCGATTGACCAACATAAGCGGCAAGGAGAACGCGCGCAGAGAATGTGAGGCGATCCAAATCCAACCGGCAATGAATGAAGGCAGCAACAACGGCAAGACGATGCGTCGCAAGATCGTCAACCAACTCGAACCGGCGACTTTGCCCGCCTCCTCTAACTCCGGATGAAGTTGTGTAACCGCTCCATTCATCGTTCTGCTGCCAAACGGGATGTAGCTCACGGTGAGCGCCAGAATGATCAGAAAAACGGTGCCGTACAGGTTCAAATAACTCAGCGGCGGTTGCGCGTTCAAAAAAATAAATGCGATCCCGATGACCACGCCCGGCAGAGCGTGCGGAAGAAAAAGCAGGCTATCGAGCCACGCCTTGCCGTTGAATTTGCCACGCACGATCACCCATGCAGCTACGAGCGAGAGCAGCATGGTGAGAGTCGCCGCGCCGGCACTGACCCAAATCGTGTTGAGAACCACGCCGGCTATGTCGCGGGTCTCCAAAACCGCCCGGTAATTCGCCAGCGTAATGCGCTCGAGCGCCGCCAACGAAAGCGGCGTCTGATAACGGAAGAGCGAACGCCAAAGCAGCACGAGCGCCGGGAGCAAGCGGGGGCGGTAGCCCCTGCCGGTGATCGTCGCGAAGCGGTTTGCCTGTCCGACGATGCGCCGATAGCAAAAAACCAAAGCCGTGCTCACCAAGATCAAAATGACGCTTAGAGCCGCCGCCAGTCCGTACTCGGGCGGCGTGAATCGTTGAGTGGTGAAATAAATATAAGTCGGAAAAACATGGATCGCGGCCGGGACGCCGATGATGATCGGTACCTCCAACGATTCGAGATTGGTCATGAAGCTATAGATCACCGCCGCTAAGATTGCCGGAGCGAGCAACGGGACGGATACTCGAAAGAAAGTCGTTCGGCTCGATGCGCCGGCCACGCTGGAAGCTTCTTCCAACGTAGCATCCATGGCTCTCATGACACCGACCAGCATGAGAAAAACCGTCGTAACGCCTCTCAGCCCTTCGAGGAAAACCATGCCCCACAGGCTGTAGATGTTCCACGGCCCTTCGGTCAGGCTCGCGCCGAAAAGATTAAAGAGATTTCGCAGCCAGACATTGAAAAAACCGATTTTGGGCGACAGGAGAAAAGTCCAGGAGATCGCGAACAGAAGACCGGGCAGCGCCATCGGGATCAGCATCAATCCCCAGGCAAGATTTCTAAGCGGCATATCGGTGCGCTCCGTTAGAAACGCGAAAACCAGCGCCAATGTAACGGAAACCAAAGTACTCGCCCCCGCTAGGATCGCCGTATTTAGAAAGACGGCGTAGGTCGCCGGCGTCGAGTAAGCGGCGAGATAATTGTGTAACGTGAGCGCGCCGGGTTCCCAGGGCGTGCCCTGGCGCAGGCTAAAAAGCAGCAGAAAAAAGAGCGGCGCGACGATCAGCGCGACGGCGAACAGGATGGTGACAAGCGGCAGAACAACGTCTGGTCCGTTCCAACGGCTTGTTCTCGCGGCATCAGCGTAGGCTATTTTGTGACTCCGGGTAGGTTGAGGATTTCCGCGTATTCTTTGTTGTAATCGCTCCAGCGGCGCGCGCACTCGGCATCGCAAACCGCCACGTACTTTCCCTTGGCCATTGGATACTTTCTCGATTTCGGATCCCAGGGAAAACCTCGATAGCCGAATTGCTCCACGACCGCCTGCCCGCCGCTCGCCAACCACAGGGCGAAGAGCTGCGTAGTCGCCGGAGTCTGCGACCATTTGGTGACATAAAGCCGCGAACCGATGTCCATGGGAATGGGGTCGGCAAAGACGAATTTGATCGGCGCTCCCTGATCGATCTCACGATAGGCGCTGGTGTAGTTGACGCCGCAGGCGATGGGAAATTCTCCCGACGCCACTTTTTCCACCATAGCATTTTGACCTTGAGTAAGTACCGGGCCATTGGCGGCAACCGCTTTGAGCCATTTGATCTGTCTATCGCGAGTTTTCGGGTCGTGCTGCAACGACTGCAGCCGGTTGCGCGTGTCGAAGAGAAATTTGCCTTTCCAAACTGGGTCGGCGCAGGCGTTCCACGTCGTCGGTTCTTTTCCTTTGGCAACCAAAGCCGGGTTCCAGATAATTCCCCTCGCATTGGCCGTGGTGCCGAGGAAGTAACCATTGGGGTCGAGAGTCCTTGGGTCGAGTTTCGTCCAATCCTTCGGCAAGTGGGCGTTCATCTCTTTGTAACTAAACAATGGTTTCACGAACACGCCTTCTTTTTCGTACTGTGCCTCGAACTCGCCGGCGATGTGCATGATATCGAAGTCAGGGTATTCTCCCCTCTTGATGCGAATCAAGTAATTGGCGAACGGACCCACGTCGCCTTCACGGACATAAAGAATCTCGCGGATAAAGGCCAATCGAGCGCCACTCTAAGTTTGCCGCTTTTCTTCGCCATCTCGTCTTTAGCGGCGTCGACAAGTTTGTTGAAGAGATTCTGCGCCGACGCCGGCGCATGCGCGCTTACAAGCAACAAGCCGAGGACTCCGAAAGCCGTGCGAAGAAGTCGCTTCATCATGCCTGCTCGCGTCCGCCTAAATTTTTCTGATCCGTCCATTATTCAATTTTGCGCTGGATGGAATGAAACTCGTTCATCGAATAGAGAATCCCGCAAGATTTTCTTCCTCGACTTTTGACGCAGCTCCTCGTTTCAGCTCTTGAGAAAATCCGTAACCAAACAGTTGAATCGATCCGCGTGGTCCCACTGCACCCAGTGGGCGCATTGATCGAACAAGTGAAACTCGGCGTTGGGAATGAGTTGAAAGAGCAGGATGCCGCGCTCCACCGAAACGCCGCGATCCTGTGCGCCCCATAGGAGCAGCGTCTTCGTCTTTAGATTGGCCAATTCGTTGAACAGCGGACGCGGCGGTTTGACCCCGCGCCGTAGCTGCGCCGCTTCTTGATTCTTGCCAATGCTCATCTCATGGCGCGCGCGCACCAGCTCTTCGGTGACGAGCTCCTTGCGAAACAGTGTGCCGAGCGTCAGCGCGCGCATATTCTCCAAGCTGGGCGCATACTCGCGCAACTCATCTGAGTGCTTCTGTCCCAGCGCTTGCGATTCCGACGATCCTTTGGGCGCCAGCGTACCGCTGGTGGTAGTCACGAACTTACCGACTCGAGAATCTTCCAGGGCCAGGCGCGCGGCGATGTATCCGCCGACCGAGTTGCCGACGACGTGATAACGATCGAGTTTTAGGGCGTCGATGAACGCTTTGGCATGGGTTACGCGATATTCGATGGCAAGATCGGCTGGATTATCCGTGCGGCCGAATCCCGCTTGATCGTAGGCGTAGACGGTAAAACCGGCCGCGGCCAGCGGCTCGATATTGAGCTGCCAATTGACCTGAGCCGAAGCGCCCGGCGCGGCGCCGTGAAATAGCACGACCGGAAAACCGCTGCCGGCTTTAACGTAGGAGGTTTTCAGCCCGTCAGCGTCAATGTATGCATCCATGCTACTTTCCGATGCCGGCCTCGGCGTAGCGCAGCACTTTGCCGCCTTTCGGCGCACGCGTCGGACCGTAGGGCGTGTTTTTTTCGACGTAGATGCACGAGCCGGCGCGGTATATCGTGCCGCCGATCTCGATCTCCCCTTCGAGTACGTAAAACATCTCATGGTAGGGATGACTATGCACCGGGATATCCGTATCCGGTCCCCAGTGACGAATCATCATCTCCGGACCCGATCCGCCGGGCGAAACATGGAGCCACTTGGTATAACCGCGCCCGCTTTTTTTCTTCTCGACGTCTTCTTCGTTCACGGCAAAAATCGCCATAAATTCTCCCGATCGAAGGCTCTCTCTTTGTGTCGTCTGTGTTCCCTGTGGCTAATGCTCTTATGCCACCGCCGCGCTCTTACCGAGATCTCGTTCGCTCTCCGGCACCCATTTTTCATAGGCGGGGATCACGATCATCTTATTTTTTTCCGGGTCGCGCACGACGCACTTCGGGTCCTCGCCGCGCTTCACTTTGCCGATCTCGCTCAGATACATCTGGCGCAGCTTGATGATGCCGTCGTCAATCGCCGGCCCGAGATGTTCATTCTCTCGATCCGCGATCGGCGGCATGCTGTCGACCACCATGCCGTCCTCGATGAAATGCAGCGGTGGTATCTCGTATCCCAAAACCGGATTGTCGGACTCCTGGTATTCTTTGTAGGGCGCGATGAATTCCTGCGGCGGTGGACGGCTTGAAGCGCACGCGCATCAGCAATGTGTGAGTGTCGTCGATTGGCACGCTCCAGCGCGCCGCCGACACCGGCGTGCCGGCTTTGCCGCCGGTGAGATAGCGCCCGCAGCTGCCGCCGCAGCTGATGCCCGGCATCAGCAAGTGATGCTCACGGTAATTGAGCATGCCTGGCTCCTTGGTTTTCCGATAGGCTTTGTACACCATGCCCCATTCGGTTTCGTGAAAACCGAGCTCCGGCTCAGTGCTCATGATGTCCGGCCACGCGCCGCCATGGGTGAAACTCGGATGCACGGGATCCATGCCGTTCTCGACGCATTGCAGCCAGTTGCAGTTTTGAAATCCTTGGATCGTGATATAAACCTCGCCCTCGCCGACGAGAAAATTGTAGCGCGGCACCAGCGGCGCCGGCTGCTGGCCGAAATAGGCGAAGATCAAACCACCCAGCTCTTCGACTGGATACGACGGCAGGCGAATGTCTTGTTTTCTAATCGGGCTGTCGGCCGGCTCGCCGGGAATCTGCACCAGCTTGCCGCTCGTGTCATAGAGCCAGCCGTGATAACGGCAGCGCACGCCGTCGCGCTCAATATCGCCGAGACAAAGATTAGCGCGCCGGTGCGCGCAGAAAGCGCCGATGACGCCGGCCCGCCCGGTCGCGTCGCGGAACAGCACGAGATCTTCACCAAACACACGAATGAACGTAGGCTTTAATTTTAAATGCGCCGAGATACCGATCGGCCACCAGTAACGGCGCAAAAACTCCCCCATCGGCGTATCCCGTCCGGTGCGCGTAAGAATCTCATTTTCTTCTTTGGTGGTTTTGTACATCGAAAATCCCTCGAATTTTAACCACAAAGAACCCAAAGGTCACATACAAAACCTTTTTGCGTTCTTTGCGGTTTCCTTTGTGTCCTTTGTGGTTAATTCGTTTCTCACTGCGCCAAAACTTTTTTCATCCGCTCGACGACGTCCGGTGGTTGGACGATCACTTTTTTTGCGATCGCTTCCAACTCTTGACCCGTCACCGGTTCCACTTCCCAATTTCTTTTTTGCGCTTCGGCTTTGAACTCTGGATCGCTCAGCGCTTTCATCAATGCTTCGCGCAATAGGGTTAACCGGTCGGCGGAAAGGCCCGGCGGCGCGATCAACGGACGGCCGATCCAATCCGGAGACATCAGCACCACAGCCAAACGTCGCGTCACCTCCGACGCTTTGCGCTTATCCAAGATCTCGTTGACGGTCGGCACGTCGGGAAGCCGCGGTCACGCTTCGGACTACCATGCACAAGCACACGCGTGAAGCCACTTTTGGACCAGCTGCGGGTCGGCTCGCTACCGAAATATCCTTCCAGGCTGCCGGCGCGGCACTGCACTTCACCCTTCTGCATCGCCAGATCGATTTCCGCCGCACCCGGATAACCGGTCACGATGCTGAATTTAATACCCGCGACTTCTTCGATCAGCCTGGGGAAATAGTGGCCGACTGTGCCGAAAGCGGTGGCGCCGCAGCGCGGCTGCTCTGGCGCGTTACGAATATCCTCGAGGTTTTTATACGGCGTGTCGGCGCGGCCGTAGATGATGCGAACCGTCCGCTCCGGCGAGCCGATCCAGCTAAACTTCGCCCAGTCGAACTTCACTTCCTTCATGTCCGTGAGCTGGTTGAAGTAAAGACCCGGCGTGACAAAGCCGATCGTCAGGCCGTCGGGTTTGGCCACGTTGTAAATATAATTCGCTGCGGACAGCGACCCGGCTCCCGGCATATTCTGCGAAATAATATTCGGCTTGCCGGGAATATGCGGAGTCATGGCACGCGCCAGCGCCCGCGCCCAGAGGTCGCTGATGCCGCCCGGCGAGAAGCCGAGAACCAAGCGAATCGTTTTGTCTTCAAAAAATGGCGAGTCCGCGCTCGCCCGATGCGCGCACACCAGCGTGAAAAACAAAAAGAACGCAATACGTTTCAACCAACGCTCCTTCCGTCGCAGCCCCTAAGATTTCAACTTTTTAATTTTGCCTTTTTAATTGGTTTCTCATTCTTTCAAATCCATCCGCGGGTCCCAGGAGCGCAGCATATCCAGTTCGTCGAGCACTTCCTTGAGATATTTGAAGTTGTAGTAGTCGCTCACCGGTTTTTTGGGCAGGTTCCATTCTTTCGTGTAAAAATCGACCTTGCGTTGATAAGCTTCGAAGTCCAGCACCGGTCCCCACTCCTTGTGTACTTCCTCGTAGGCCAGACTTGCCAGCTCGCGGTTGATGAAATGGTTGTGACGCAGGATCGAGTCGAGGGTTTCTTCCTTGCTATACTTGGCGACCATCACGCCGCGCAGGAGCGCCCGCACCATCCCTTTAACGACGAACGGTTTCTCCGCGATTACGGCGGGCGAAGTGGAAAAGCCGGCCTCGGGAATTGAAAAGAGATCACGGCACGACTGGAGCGCATGGCCGCCCATCTGCACCGCGATGTTCCAGTGCGGTGGATCGCAGCACACTGCATCGACTTCGCCTTTTTCGAACAACGCCAAACGGAAACGTTCCGTATTGGGCGGC
Organism: Deltaproteobacteria bacterium; assembly: GCA_005879435.1. GTDB lineage: Bacteria > Desulfobacterota > Binatia > UBA9968 > UBA9968 > DP-20. Next base: position 358 of record VBKX01000320.1, on the reverse strand, counting down.
TTGCCGCGGCTATCGATCCACGTAACGTCTTTTTCCGGATCGACGCCGAAGTGGCGCATCACCATCTTGGCGTCCATGCTCGAACCGCCTTTGAGATCGCCCGCGATCTTTTTGCCTCTAAGATCCGGAACATCTTTGACGTAGGGCTTGGCGACGAAGACGTGGGCCGTGCGATTGGCGATGGACACGACGTTAACCTCGCCATCGATGTGATCGCGATTTTCCAATACCGAACGAAACGGCGGCGATCCCCCCGGAGATTGAAAAATGATCGCGCCGTCTTTTCGCCACTCGTGGCGCGGGTGTTGACTGTCGGGAATCCCCTGAACAGGACGTAAATCGACGTCCAGCCCTTCCT
>VBKX01000319.1 GCA_005879435.1 Deltaproteobacteria bacterium | reverse complement strand
GGCAGCAACGGCGTCTACAGCCGCAGCGGCGGCGACTTTTGGGCGACCGGGATCGTCTGGCAGTTCCGCTGGGGTGGAGGGCTATAGGCAAACTCGAGTTTCGTTTGAGGTTTCGGATTTCGATATTCGGATTTTTTACAAGAGGCAACTGAGATAACAGAAATAATCAGATTCCAGAAGCCGGAGAGACTCGTTGTGGAAAACGGAGAAAGATGCACCGTCTCGTGTCTAGTCGCCTCTTCTTGGTCCAGCACCTTCCTAAGGAAAAAAGGACGCACGGTATATTGGACCAAAGTCCAATATACAGCGAAGCTCGGCTTAGCTAGAAGTGCCGTATGAACGCGATCTAATCCGGTGCTGCCCGCGGGCTGCACCTCGCCCAACGTCGGCACGGCGGCTGGCCGAACGCCCCCGATCGATTTTATGGAGCGGGAAAACGGCCGGATCGTCTTGCACGGCGGTCAAAAAGGTCGAGGCTGGACGGCCGTGATTTCCGCAGAGACGGGAAAATTGTCGGCGACGATTTCCGAAGAAGGGACCGCTTTCATTATCTTTGGAGCTTGTACGGAGATCGAACAGATGGGCAATCGTCGGTGATTCCTTTCATCTATGAATGGCAAGAAATCAGGAGGTTTCTGCGATGATACAAATGGTTAAACAGACATTATTGTGGGTCCTGATCGTTCTTCTGGGAATGCCGCCCGGCGCGTGGGGCCAGCAGGCAGAACAGGCGCCGGTCTTCAAGCAGGAAGAATTGGACCAGATAACAGCGCCGATCGCGCTTTATCCCGATTCATTGGTCGCGCAGATATTGATGGCTTCGACGTATCCGCTCGAAGTGGTCCAGGCCGACCGATTTGCCAAACAGAACGCAAGCCTCAAGGGCGAGGCGTTGACCAAAGCGCTGGAATCGCAAAGCTGGGATCCGAGCGTCAAGTCGCTGGTTAATTTTCCCCAGGTGCTGACGATGATGAGCGAGAAGCTCGACTGGACGCAGAAACTGGGAGACGCTTTTCTCGAGCAGCAAAAGCCGGTCATGGATACCATCCAGAGTCTGCGCGCCAAGGCGCAAGCGGCCGGCAATCTCAAAACGACCAAGGAGCAGACCGTCATCGTCGAAGAAAAGATCATCAAGATCGAGTCCGCCAGTCCGCAGGTGGTCTACGTGCCGACCTACAATCCCACGGTGGTATACGGCGCTTGGCCGTACCCAACCTACCCGCCCTATTCCTATTATCCGCCCGGATATGTAGCTACGTCGATGTTTGCGTTCGGCGCGGGTGTCGCCATGGGCGCGGCGTGGGGTTATGCCTGGGGTAACTCCAACTGGAGCGGAGGAGATGTCGATGTCGATGTCAATCGAAACACCAACATTAATAACAATATCAATCGAGACCAAGCCAAGCAGAAAATGCAGGAGAGGGGACAGATCAACCAAAAGGGTCAGGGCAAATGGCAGCATAGTCCCGAAAATCGCAAAGGTGTAAGTTACCGTGATCAAGGGACGGCACAGAAGTTCAATCGCGCAAGCACCAATGACGCGATCAAGTCGCGTGAGCAATTTCGCGGTCGCGCCGAACAAGGCAGGCAGGATATCGCCCGCGGTGGCGTCAGCGATCGCGGCGGGCAAGGCGGGATCGGAGACCGCGGCGGTTTAGGTGGCGGCGCGGGTGATCGCGGAGGCGCAGGTCAACTCGGCGGTGGCCGCGCGGGAACTACGGATCGCGGAAGTGCGAGTAGCTTGGGTGGCGGTACAGGAGACCGCGGCGGCGCTTTCCAAGGCGTCGATCGCGGCGGCAGTGCAGCGCGCAGCGCCAGCCAGCGCGGCAGCGCCAGTCGGGGAAGCGTTGGCGGCGGAGCCTCCAGGAGCGGCGGCGGTGCAAGAGGCGGTGGTGGCGGAGGACGGCGGCGTTAGCCGCGAGGATTCAGGTCTGGTGCAAATAGTGGCACGTGGCGAGTGACAAATCAGAGGCAAAGAATCTTTCCTCGTCCCTCGGCACGGCTGACTTCTTCGTGGAGGACGAAATGAAGTTTGCAAAATTTAACAGAAAAGAAAAATGGGTTGGCAACTGGATGCTTGCCGCCGTTACCGCGGGGACAATGTTTTTCCTCGCTCCATCCTCGTTTGCGGCGACGCCGCAGCAAAAGAGTTTTCCGTCGGCCGAAGAGGCGGTTAAAGCCGCGATCGCGGCGGCCCGTAGCAACAGCGACAAGGAAATGCTGGCGGTCTTCGGCGCTCAAGCTAAAGAAATTCTATTTTCGGGCGACGCGGTTGCCGATAAGCAAAGACGCGCGCGGTTTATCGCGGCCTATGACGAAAAGAACCGGCTTGCGACCGAAGGGGAAACCACGATTTTGATCGTTGGCAAACAGGAGTGGCCTTTCCCTATCCCGGTAGTGAAGAAAGGCCAAGTTTGGGTTTTCGACACCGCCAAAGGCAAGGAAGAAATTCTCAACCGGCGAATCGGCGAGAATGAGTTGTTTACGATTCAAGTTTGCCTGGCGATCGTCGATGCCGAGCGCGAGTATGCGATAAAGGACCGCAACCGCGATGGACTTCTGGAATACGCTCAAAAGCTCGCTAGCGACCCGGGTAAGAAAAACGGATTGTACTGGGATGCCAAGCAAGGCGAGCCGCAAAGCCCTCTCGGTCCCATCATGGTTCAGGCAAGAGGCGAAGGTTATCAAGGCAGGCCTTCCAACTCACCTTCGCCCTATCACGGCTACTACTTCAGACTTCTAACCGCGCAAGGGAAGGACGCGCCAAGCGGTGCTCGCAGCTATCTGTGGAGAGGCAAAATGATCTTCGGCTTTGCGCTGATCGCGTACCCGGCAGAGTACGGCAACTCAGGCGTCATGAGTTTCATCGTCAATCATGATGGCAACGTTTTCCAGAAAAACCTGGGTGCGAATACCGCGGCCATCGCCAGGAGCATGAAAGAGTACAATCCAGATAAGACTTGGACAGCGGCAAAACCGTAATCATAGACAATCGGAAAATCGGAAATTGCACGCATGGCGATTGTCGAAAGGCTTTACGCCAATGAAAAATGTCGCGATCTTTGCCGTCGGTATTGTCGCGACCTATCTCTCATTGCGGTCGGCCGTGTTCACATCGAGGTGCGAGCTATGACACTTAGATCGTTTGGCGCGATAATGCAGAGACGCTGTAAACGGATGGCGATCATCCTAATCTGCTGCGTCGCGACACTCGCAGGATGCACTGTCTACGAGCCGGTTCCGGCGCCGGCGCCGAGCACGTTTGAACGCTCTTGGAGCGCGGCACTGGGGGCCGCGCAGGATGAGGGGGTTCGGATTACATCTGAAGATCGAGTCGATGGAGTTATTCGGGGTTTCCGGGCCGATCAAGAAGTAACGATCAACATCCGCACTCAAGCCGATGGCAACGTTCGCGTCGAGATGAGCTCCAGAGGGCCCAAAGGATCTGATCCGGGATTAACCACGAGGCTATCGCGCGCCTATGACAGGCGCATGGGACGATAAGAATAGACTGGGATGTTACGAATTTTTGAGCTTAGTCGGAGAAAGGAGCCTTGAGAAGGTAAGGAAGCTAACGACAGTCGTCTCAATTCAAGTTTGATTCAAAGGAGGTGAAAAAATTCCGTTACAATCCATGTCAAGGAGGTGACGAGTTAAGTCGTAATCAAAATGGGGAAATTTTTGACGGTTTCAAATTAAAAAGGAGGGAAGAGAAATGTATAAGAAAACACTCGGATTGGCGATTCTTGGAACAATGTTGCTCTTGGGGCAGGTCGCAGGTGCCGCCGAGAAACCGGATGCCAGAGTAAAACTCACCGGAAAGTCCGTTGCTGCCGGCGTGGGATTTTCATGGGGCAGTGGTGTTTTGACTTATCAGGGAAAGGATTACCCCTTCAGCGTCAGCGGGCTGTCGGCGGGCAACATTGGCGCTGGCAGCGCAGACCTGACCGGTGACGTATTTAATCTTAAAACGGTTGACGACTTTAACGGCACCTTTACCAGTGTCGGCGCCGGGGCTACAGTGGCCGGTGGCGGTGGCGCAATGAGTATGAGGAACCAAAACGGTGTGGTCATGAATGTTGTCGGGACAACTAAAGGGTTGACGTTCAAACTTGGAGTGGACGGGATGAAAATCGAACTAAAGAAATAGCAAGGAGTGTCAAGAATCGTATTCTGCAATTGCGGACGACAACCGGCCAATGGGCGCTGACGATAACCGTATGAGAATCGTCGGCGATCCCGTTGGCTTGTTGCCTGTAGAACTCTAAAGCTAGCGAGCTTGGCGGCCGGTGACTCGTTGCTTCGGGATAAAACCGGCCCCATGGGCGACTCGAGGCGTGTCGCCTGCGACACAGACAGACCGCGGCTCCTCCTTGCCGTTCGACTTCGGTACTATTTCCACCGCATATTTGACCAAGTCGAAATGGGCCTGGCCAAAACTTGATAAATAAATGTGCGGCGCCGTGGGTAAGCGAACCAATCAATGTGATATAACCTGGCTGTGAATTCGATGAAGGAGAAAATATGGTTCGTAGGTTTCTCAAATTGCTTATGATGAACGGATTGTTGCTGACGTTCGCAGTGTCGTCGTCTTCTGCCCAGGTGCCGGATGGCACGATCAAAGTCACTAGCAGGATGGTCGCCCAAGGGGTTGGGCTCTCTTGGGGGGAAGGAGTCTTGACGTACAAGGGCCGAGACTACCCTTTCACTTTCAAGGCGAGTGGGCTTTTCCGAGACATTGACACCAAGATCGCCGCTGCGGAGTTATCCGGTCGCGTGTTCGAGCTAAAC
>VBKX01000318.1:2013-5558 GCA_005879435.1 Deltaproteobacteria bacterium | reverse complement strand
TACCAATCGCGGCGTGGTGCAGTTGTCGGGCGTCGTCGACTCGACAACCGATCGGATTCGCGCCGAAGAGGTCGCTCGCCGTGTGGGCGGAGTAAAAAAGGTGGTCAACAATTTACAGGTGAAGTGACGGCCGGCGCCTAGAAGGTGCAGCGGCCTTCTTTTTCAAGTTCCGGTACCAGGGCAGCGTCGGCGACGTCTTGAGCTTTGATCCCGCGCGCAGATGGAGTCGACGCTGCCGTCATTTGAACGGCGAGGTCGATGCCTTCGCTCTTTAAATGGGGCCGGGCCGGAATCACGTCGGTCATATAAAGCCGATAGAGATATTCGACCGCCGCGCCGTCCAGGTCCCGCCCGCTCTTGGCGACAAACTGCAGAGCTTTCGTTCTATCTTTTCTCGCGACCGCGATGCCTTCGCAGATCGCACTCATGAATCGCTTCGCATCCTCGCGGCGTTCGTTCAAAAATGCCGCCGAGATCGCGTAGTCGGCGCCGCCGCCGGCATAGATTTTTAGCTGCTTGTGGTCGGTCAGTCTGTTGAGACGGTTTAGCTTTCCGGTCTTCTCCAACTCATACATCGCTTCCGCGGTTACCATCATGCCGGCGACGTTTCCATCGAGGAGACTTTTGACTCGATCCGTGTTCCGGCCCTCGTCGAAATGAACTAACGTTACATCCTTCTCAGGGTCGATGCCGAGTTTTCGAAGCGCTAAGCGGGTCAATTGATCCGGCGTGCTGCCCGGTTCACCGCTGCCGACCTTTTTCCCCTTCAGATCGGTCGCGTTCTTGATCGATGCGTCGACGAAGAAGGCGGAATAGTTGTAGCCGGTATTGCCGACCAAAAGCATCGGCGCTCCGCCGGAGGCGTTGTTGTGAACGATGTGATTGGCGCTGACAACGGCGATATCGGCGTCGCCCTTTTTCAAAGCGGCGAGCAGTTTGTCATTCGAGCCGGGATTGGTCCAAGTGATTTTTAAGCCATTGCGCTCGAAGATCCCGGTATCGCGCGCCAAGTACATCGGCAGCTTGCTGATGTTCCAGGGCGGATAATAGAGGACACGGACGGGCTCAGTTTGAGCCGTAGTCATCCAAGGAAACAATGAGGCTAAGATAACCGCGACGCGGGTCAGCATGGCTCGAGTGTTCATGGCATCCCGTCCTATTTTTTGAACGATACGATCAAATAAGCCGGCGCCGACTTCGAGGCGGAATCGCCTTGGCCTACCACGATGAGTGGATAGGTCCCCACCTGCTTGGTCAACACGAGCGGAATCGTTGCTTCAAGCTCGCTCGTGCTGATGAATCGGGTTTCCAATTCCTTGCCGGCCAGCGTCGCTTTATGGAAACGGTCGAAGCCGCGGCGCGTGGTAATCTTTACTGTCGCAGCGCCCGAACCCTGAACGACTGAACGCGGCGAGATCTCAATTTCCTGAGGCGTGGCGCGCCACGCACGGATCGCAGGGATCGGATTTTTAAAGTTCGCATGGAATTCGTGATCGACGATCTTGCCGCCGAGCACGACTAGTTTGACGTTTTGCGTCGCCCAGATGTCTTTCAATGGATCGCCGTCCACGGCGATCAAGTCGGCGACTTTGCCGGGCTCGACGGTGCCGAAGACTTTGTCTTTGCGAAATGCCTTGGCGACGTTGACCGTCGCCGCCTGAATTGCCTGCATCGGCGTCAGCCCGGCTTCGACGAACATGACCATTTCTTGATGGACGCCGAGGCCCGGCAAACCGTTGTTGGGATCGGAGCCGGCGCGGATGAGGCCACCCGCCTGAACATAACGGCGGATGAGATCCTCGAGTTTTTTGTAGCCTTCGCGCGCGTTGTTGAGGCGTTCGGGTGGAAACTTGGCGTACCGTTCATATTGTCCGAGCGCTTGTTCGCGCAACACGCCCGGCAAGTAGCTCGCTTCTTTGCGATCGAGGATTGAGAGTTCGCGTTCTTTGAAGCGCGCGACGCTCGGCGAAAGTGGCCGGTACCAGGTGGCGATGGTCGGGCTCCAGCTCACGTTTTTCTCCACCATCGCTTTGACGATCTTGTCGAAATTTTCCGGTTCATAATAATAGGACAAGTCGGCCGTGTTGATTTTTCCGGTCATGCGCCGCTCGTGAATCTCCCAGCGCTTTTTGACGTCGCCGATGGAGGTCATTCCCAACCCCCAGTGATGTTCGACGCCGGCAAATCCCGCTTCCGCTGCCAGAAACGCGTCGAGACAATGGCAGGTGACCGGTAATCCGAGGCGGTTCGCTTCAGCGGCGCCGGCTTTGATGGCTTCAGGATCGACGTATTCGTTGAACTTTATGATTTCGATGCCTTCCGCCTTCTTTTTCCGCACGGCGGCGACCGCGTCTTCCGGCGTTTTGATCAAATAGCCGCGCTCGCCCCGCAGCGCCCAAGCCGGCGGCGGGCCGACCAAACGCGCGCCCGTCGACCAAATGCGCGGGCCGCGGATCTTGCCGAGATTGGTTCCATCTCGCTGGGCGAGCGTCCATTCATCATCGTTCTGCGTTATATCGGGGCAGGTCGTGATACCGAGGTGGAGGTAAATCTCGCCCATGAAATCCAGCAGGTGGCAGTGGCCGTCGATCAAACCGGGGAGCATCGTTTTGCCCTTCGCGTCGATGACACGGGCATTGCGGGGCAAAGCGACTTCGCCGCGTTTGCCGACCGCTTTGATGCGCTCGCCTTCGACGACGATGACCGCGTCTTCAATCGGCGCTCGGCCGGTGGCGTCGATGAGCGTGCCGCCCTGGATGACTAGTGGCGTCGCTTTTTGCGCGTAACTGAAAGTTGGCAAGGCGAATGGGGCGACGCAGAAGAAAAGGGCTATAAAAAATTTCCCGTGATGGGTTGCCATTTTTTGGTCTCCGGTGATGATTGGAATTCACTTGTTGACCGAGTCGATAAATCCGCTCTTCTCCAATTGTTCGACCAACGACGTGTCGACGAATTGTTCCAGTTTAGGCGGTGGCTTTTTCCCCGGAAACTGATTCTCGAGTAAAAACTGGATTGCTTTCAACGACGGGCGCGGGGTCTTCTGCAGGGTCGGAGCATAGTCTTGCCAGGTGGCTTCCAGGGTTTCGTCGTCGCTGATCTTGCCGTATTTGCCTAATACTTTTTTGCTGAACTCCTTGTCGGTGCGGTAGCGATACATGCCGCGCGTAAAGGCGCGGAGAAAACGCAGAATGGTGTCGCGCTGCTGCGCGATCAACGATCGGGTCGTGATCACGGTACCGTTAATGTCCTCGGCGCCCAGCTCGGCAAAGTTAACCAGCTCGCGCATGCCGAGCTTGGTCGCTTTGGCGTAGAGCGGGAAGCTCAACGCGCCGGCTTGAACCGCACCGCTTTGCAGCGCCGCGAAGACTTCCGGCTGCGCGCCGAAAGAAAGCAGCGCCACGTCTTTGTTGGGTTCGAGATTGAAATGCTTGAGTGCCATTCGCACAATTTGATCGGAAGTCGAGCCAAAGGTGGTGATGCCGGCTTTTTTGCCTTTCAAATCCGACGGCTGCTTGATCTCCGCGCGCGCCATCAAGCGAAAGGGT
>VBKX01000318.1:0-1996 GCA_005879435.1 Deltaproteobacteria bacterium | reverse complement strand
GCTGCTGATGCGCCGGCCTGGATGATCGGCGCGCTGCCGCCGAGCAGCGCCGCGACCATGCGTGTGCTGCCGCCGACGCGGATCAGCTCCACGTCGAGTCCCTCGTTGGAAAAATAGCCGGCTTCCTTGGCGATCCATGCCGTACCCCAAGAGCCGGCGAAACTCGGATAAAGTAGACGTAGTGATGTCACTGTCTGAGCGGCATGAATGACCGTTGGTAACACGAACAGGGTTGAGATTAGGACCAGCGTGGGTAAACACTTGCGCGACATCAATGCCTCCATAGGTTTTGCTGCCAGGGTCTCGCTAAATTATTTATCGGCGCTTTGCGCGACTTCGCGGAAAACCCGCATGAAGTTGCCACCGACGATTTTCACAACGTCGGTTTCCGAATATCCCCGGCTCAGCAAACCCGCCGGGATTAACGCGAACTCTTTGTGGGTGGGGATCGCCGTCTCGCTAGCGATGCCAAATAGATCGGTGCCGATTCCCACGTGATCCGCGCCAACCAGGTTCTTCACGTAGTCCAACTCGCGGAGATAAGTCTGGAAGTTGTCGCGCCGGCGCAGCAAGGGCCAGACGCCGATGACACCGCCTTTTCTGGCAATCGCCGTCATATCTTTGTTCTCGAGGTGGCGCGCGTTGGTCCGTAAAGCATAGGCGCCGGTATGAGAGCAGATGACCGGGTGTTGGCTTGCGGCGAGAACGCCGCTCAAGGTATCCGACGACGCATGAGCCACGTCGATCACCATGCCGAGTTTATTCATCTCTTTCACCACGTCCCGGCCGAAAGCGGTGAGCCCCTTATGCCGAGGATCTTCCGTCTGAATATCGCCGATCTCGTTAATTCGGTAGTGCATCAACTGCAGCACGCGCACGCCGATGTCATAGAAAAACTTCACCCGGGACAAATCGCCTTCCAGAGGGTCGCTGCCCTCAATGGCGAGGACGGCGCACGGTAGTCCCTTGTTCTTCTTTTCAACAATATCAGCCGGCGACTGGACCAAGCCGATGCTTCCCGCTTTTACGGCCTTGAGCACCTTATCGAGTTGGTCCTGGCTTCCCTGAAAGAGCTCGCCGGGTTCGGCCTTGCGGTATTCCGCGTATCGTCCGGAGGAATTTCTACGGATCGTGCCGTGGTCACCTCGGACTGCAAACACGCCCGCGTCCAAACCTCCGGCGCGCATGTTATCGGGGACGGCGGAATCGAAGTCAGCCAATTTTCTGCTGCCGCCCAGATTGGGATGGCAATGCAGGTCGACGGTTATAGCTTCGCGGGAAAGCTCGGCGGCTTCGGCGATAAGGCTCGCTTCCCCGCGGAAACCATCGAGGAGCGAAGGCGCGGCGTAAGCTGTTGCTGCACCGGCGAGCAGCGTTGAAAGAAATCGCCGCCGGCTCAGCAAGCGGTCGCTTCTATGATCGCTGCGCACCGGCGCATTATCATCTTCGATCGTGATCACGTTCGCGGTTAATAATTAGCGGTTGGTTTCCGTGCTCGAGCGTTGTAAAGATTTAAGACTTAACCTTCGCGTGCAGAGAATACATCAAACCTGGTCCGTAAGAAAAGCAAATAGAAAAGCACTTCAACATGGCTCGGACAGACGAAGAGGCCGCATCTTTTAAGTCACAACTGGGTCCGGTTTTTTTCCTCTCCGTTATCTTTCTGATCAACTTTACATCGCGAATCATCCTCTCGCCGCTGTTGCCAACGATCGAAAGAGAATTGGCGATCAGCCATAGCCAAGCAGGATTCTTTTTCTTTTTGAGCTCCGGCGGCTATTTGGTCGGGCTGTTATTGTCGGGATTATTCGCGTCGCGCTCAACACACCGGTCGGCAATTATTGTGTCGATCGCGGGCGTGGGCATTGCGATGTTGACCGTCGCCTTGGCGACGAGCTTGTGGCTGATGCGCTGCGGTCTGTTTGGCGTCGGTTTCGCCGCGGGCTTATATCTGCCCTCGGCAATCGCGACGATTACGTCGCTGGTTGACAAAAGG
>VBKX01000317.1 GCA_005879435.1 Deltaproteobacteria bacterium | reverse complement strand
TGTGCGCATGCGTGTTGGGAGCGTGCGGCATCTGCGTCACCAAGCGCGGATCCGTCGGATCGGCCACGTCTAGAATACTCAGGGCCATCGGCGAAGTACCGAGATGGGCGAGGTAAACGTATCGGCCGTGTTTCAATAATTGCATGCCGTCGCCGTGGCCGTTCAAGTCGTGATGGCCGATCACTCTCATGTTCCAACTTTCACTCTTTGTCTGAATATCCGCGACTGTCATAGCAACCTCATTTCTTCGCTGTGCCGATCGGCGGCGCGCTTGGTTCTCTTATACTTCCCCACTCTCCCAGTCAACTATTGAGCGTGTATTGGCCTACCTAGGTTTATATGGTAAGAACCCGCCTACGCAAGTTTCTTTGAGATCGTCAAAAGGAGGAGTCTTCATGAAACGAGCGCTCGCTTTTGCAATCCTTGCGCTAGTGATCCATTCCGCCGCCGTACACGCACAACTCAAGCGCATCGCCGCCGGTTACAGCGCCATCAGCGCGACGCAAACGGGCTTTTACGTCGCCAAGGACGCGAAGATTTTTGAAAAGTATGGTCTATACGTCGATCCGGTATACGTCGCTGGCGGCAGCCGTATGGCGCAGGCGATCATTGCCGGAGAGTTCCCCCTGGCTTTGGCCGGCGGGAATATCGTCAACGTCAATCTCGCCGGCGGCGACATCGTGATCATCGGCGGCGTAGTCAACGTCCCGTCTTTCTACCTGTTCGTTCAGCCATCGATCAAAAGGCACGAGGACTTGAAAGGCAAAGCCCTCGGGGTGACGCGCTACGGCGCTTCGACCGATGTCAGTTTGCGCGCTTATCTCAAGAAAATAAGCCTGGAGCCCGATCGCGATGTAAAAATTCTCCAAATGGGCGGCCAGCCGGAAATCGTTGCCGGCATGCAGGCCGGAGTCGTCCAGGGAGGAATCCTTACTTCACCCGCCGACTTTAGGGCCAAGAAAGCCGGCTTTGTCATGCTCGCCAATTTCGCGAAAGAAGGGATTGACTATCCAACCACGAGCCTCGTTTCGACTCGCTCGACCATCAAGAAAGACCGGGAAACCGTGAAGCGGTTTCTGATGGCCTACAGCGAGGCCGTCGATCGCCTGTTTCGCGATAAGGAGTTGGGCATGAAAATCATCGGGAAGTGGACGCGCACTCAAGATCGTGAAATGTTGGAGTCATCCTATGAGTACGCCACCAATTTCATCGAGAGGCCGCCGAGATTACCCTATAAAGCGACTGAAAATATCGTGGCATCGATGGCCGAAACTGACCCCAGAGCGAAGGATCACAAAGCCGAAGAGTTTATGGACCCGTCGATCTACAACGAGCTGGAGAAATCCGGTTTCTTCAAATCGCTGGGACGGTAAGATCATTGGATCGAAGCGCTTCAATGCCGTTCGCAGCGGTTCGCCATAGCTTTGTACCTGCGATCGCAACGGCAAATTTATAATCCTGCTGTGAAAGCGATCGTTCTCAGAGAGTTCGGCGGTCCGGAACTTCTACGCTTGGAAGATCTGCCTGATCCGAAACCTGCGCCGGGCGAAATTCTAATAAAAGTCCATTCGGTCTCAGTAAATCGTACGCTCGATTGCGTCGTTCGCGCGGGCAAGTATCCGGTGAAAGTTCAATTGCCTCATGTGCTCGGCGCCGATCCCGCCGGCGAAATCGTTGAAATAGGAAGCGGCGCTACGAAATTGAAAGTCGGCGATCGCGTCGCCGTGATCTCGGCCATGCCCTGCCAAAAGTGCGGACGGTGCCTCAAAGGCGATGAGGGCAATTGCGTCGACGGCAAACGCGTCGGCGTCGATCTCTGGGGCGGCTATGCCGAGCAAATTGCGATCCCCGTACGCTACGCCGTGAGAATTCCCGACAATATTTCCTTCGCCGAGGCGACGGTCATCACGCGACACTTTCCTATGGCATTTAATCTTCTCGTCAGCAAAGCCGGGATTAGACCTGGCGAATCGGTTCTCGTGATGGGCGCGACCGGCGCCCTGGGCAGCTCCTGTGTGCAAGTCGCGAAGATGCTCGGCGCCACAGTCATTGCCGGCGCGGGGACTGACGAGCGCGTCGAGCTCGCAAAAAGTTACGGCGCTGATCTTGGAATCAATTATCGCAAGCATGATCTCGCTAACGAGGTCATGCGGCTCACGGATAACCAGGGCGTGGACGTCGTCTGTGAAAATATCTCCGACCCTACTTTATGGCCGGCGGCGTTCGCCAGCCTCGCTCTCAATGGACGGCTGGTCACGGCCGGCGCTCACGGCGGCGGCACCGTTGCCCTCGACGTAAAGCGCCTCTACATGCGCCGCCTGCGCATTATCGGCGCCGCCGGGACCAACCTGGCGGACGTCGAAAAAGCGCTCGACGCCGCTCGTGAGGGAAAAATCCGCGCCATCATCGATCGAATCCTGCCCTTGCGTGACGCAGTGCAAGCGCACAGAATCGTCGAACAAAATCAGATCGCCGGGAAAATCATCCTCGACCCGACACAGAAGTGACGTGTCAGCACCTTACGTCCGGCCAACGACCGGACCTTAAGCTAAATAATTATTATTGAACCTTGCGTTAGTGCATGCTGAACGACAGACTTGCGAAAACTCTCTCGGAGCCCTTCGACGGTGCTCAGGGCGAACGGATAAGTACTCAATTCTATCAGACCACACCGTTCGTGGTGAGCAGCTTGTCCTGAGCGAAGTCGAAGGAAACCATGAACGGTGTTTTCACACAGCTGACGGAGTAAACGATCTCGGTTTGAGAGACGAGATTCTTCGTCGCCTGCGGCTCCTCAGAATGACATTCACTTTACAATGTCAATTGCCGTTTACACTCACAAACTAGCCATGTTAAAGACAGAGTTATCGAGTTCCAGGAGGTAGCCTATGGCAGAGATCGTTTCGATCATCGGCATCACGCATAACCCGTTCATGCCGCGTTTGTTCAAACAGCCGCAGCAACCGCCGGGCACCGAGAAAGTCAAAGAAAGAATCGCGATGATGCGGCAAAAGCTCGCCGAAGCGAAACCGGACGTGCTCATCTGCATTGGCAATGATCACTTACATCAGTTTTTCATGGACAACATGCCGGCCTTCATGATCGGCAAGATGGATCAGTACGACGGGACGTTTTATGACGAGGAACGGGAGTTCGGCTTGCCGAAATGTAAGCTGCCCGGGGATGTAGACGTCTCCGACGCGATCATGGAAGGCGCCTTCGACCGCGGCGTCGACTTCGCCTATTCGAATGAACTGACCATCGATCACTCCATCATCGTGCCCATGCTGTTCGTTCGCCCGGAAATGGATATTCCCGTCGTGCCGATCCTGACCAACTGCATCGCGCCGCCGATGCCGAGAGCGCGTCGTTATTTCGAAGTCGGCAAAGCCGTTCGAGGCGCCATCGACAACTTGCCGACCAACAAGCGCATCGGCGTCCTCGTGAGCGGCCATCTATCGCTCGAAGTCGGAGGCCCAAAACAATTCGAGCGCCATCTCACCGACCCTAACTTCGACGCCGCCGCGGTGGGCTGGATCGTCAACGGCGACATCGCTGGCGCCGCCGAAGGCTGCACGCCGGAAAAAATGATCGCGTCCGGCAATATGACCAGCGGCTATTTGAATTTTTTAATGATGATGGGCGTAGCGAACTCGACCAAGCCGTCGCATGCGGAAGGCTTGGACGCCGGCTTTCCGGCCATTCCATTTTTTTGTTGGGATAGACAAAGATAGGACGATAAGATGCGGCCGGACGCGTCGGGATGTTTTCTATGGACTTCAAGATTCTCGCCACTGTTTTTGCTTCAGTCTTCGTCGCAGAGCTGGGTGATAAAACCCAGCTCGCCACGATGCTGTTCGCTTCGGACAAGGAAACCAGCAAATTGACGGTCTTCCTAGGTGCGTCGACGGCGCTTATTGTGACATCGGCCCTCGGCGTGGTCGCGGGCTCATTAATTTCACAGTATGTGAGCGAGAAAACGTTAAACTATATAGCGGGTATCGGGTTCATCGCCATTGGAGTGTGGACGTTGGTCAAAGCCTAGAAGAGGGAATTATGAGCAAGTACTTGATGAACAAGCTCATTCACTTGGTGAACATGAACGAGTCGGCGGAAGATGAATACACGGCGAATCCCCGCGCGTTCGTCGAGAAATGGGAAAAAACTCAGAAGTTAAAACTCGAGCCCGAAGAACGCGAGGCGCTCGCGACCAAAGACTACGGCAAGCTCTACGCCCTCGGCGCTCATCCGTTCACTCTTTGGAGCTTCACCGAAGCGGTATGGGTGCATGAAAAACCGCGCGAAGAATTAGTGGCGGACTACAAAGCGCAAGCGGCGAAGTCAGGCTACCCGAATTTCAAAACGTGAGAAAAAGGCTTGAGACGGGCATGCGGCAACAGGCAATTGTAGGGGCGCAGCATGCTGCGCCCCTACGCCTCATGCCTTCCCCTATTTGAGCAACTTGGTCGCCAATGCGATCGCCGGATTCCTAATTTTCAAAACGGAAGATTCCAAGTGAGTCTCGAGCCGCAGATAATCCTCCACGGTCATCACGTCCCTGCAACCTTCGATGCCGAACTCCTTTAGCCATTCCGTTCTCACGTCCATCCGGCGCGTGCCCTGAGTCATCGCCTTGCCGTAAATTTCCTGGCCTTCTTTGCTGAGCAGCCAATTCACGAAAACTTTGGCTGCGTTCGGATGGGGCGGATTCTTCACCACCGTCATGACGCCACTGCCGTTATTGGCATGTGCGCCTTCTCTGATTTTAGGAACAGGTTTTACGGGCAGGCCCGCTTTGATGAAGGGATCGTAGCTGTAATGGCTGAGGCCGATCGTGAACGCTAGCTTTCCTTTTGCGAGAGAATCCGCGAGCTGGCGCAAATTTTGACTAATGAGAAGATCCTGCTGCGTGAGCTTTTGTAAATACTCTTCGCCTTTCACCTTCCAAAGAAACGACCAGGTATTTTGCCCGGAGCCGGGGTTGCGCGGATCGAGAAAGCCGATTCTGCCTTTCCATTTGGGATTGAGCAGATCGTCGAAGGAACGAATTTCACTCGGTTCGACTTGACTCCCGTTGAACCACAATGTCTCGCTCGTGTAGCAGAGAAACGCGTAGACTTGCCGCTTGCCGCCCACGTTATCTTCCCAGATATGCCCGCCCCACCAATTTTTCGGATCTTTGACCTCCGGCAAGATCATGTACGACTGAAAATCGTCAGCAGCTCCCGCTGCAACCATGGAGAGCGGCGTGGCTCCTCCGGCGACTAAAATATCGAAATAACGCACGCCGGCATTGAATTCCGTGATGATTCGCGTCACGTTTTCCGGCCCGCGCGCCGACATCAGCTCGATGGGAATACCGAATTTTTCTTTGAACTTGGCACTGATGGCAGTTCGTAGCTCGCTGCTGGCAGGAACTCCGACGACGACCGTGCCTTCCTTCTTAGCGGTGGCCAGTGTTCTTTCCCAATCTGTTTGCGATTCGGCTGCCGATGATGGGAGCGCGAAGAGCAAGGCGGATAACAGATTAACGACGAAGGCATTCCGGGCTACTTGGTTCATTGACTCCGTAACCTTTCGTTGATCACGTGCCGGGGAATGGAATCACGTTGCGAAACTTTGCGATCACTTTTTCCCGCAGCTCGCGGCTCGAACGGCTGACTTTGGGAAACTTTTCTTTCCACTCGAATGGCCGCACGGCGTAAAAAATCGCCCGGCCGTTGGTATGGTCCTTCGACTCGCGCTTGTCCGGCGGCATGCGCGGATCGAGCGGCGTGCTCCAGCAGCCGTCGATGATATCGATGTTGGTCGGCGGATCGACCCGCGTCATCATCGCCCAAAGAACTTCTTTCATGTTCGTCGGGTCGATATCGTCGTCGACCACGACGACGTAGCGCCCGTTGCGCGCGGCAGCGGCGGAACTCACCGCGGCAAGTCCGGCTTGTTTGGCGTGGCCCGCGTATTTTTGCTGGATCGCGACGACGGTAAAATAGGGCGAATGATTGTAGACGCCGACGACGTTCTGAATCCCCGCCGCCTCCAACTGATCCCAGAGAATACCGGCCATCGGGTTGCCGTCGATCTTCATCGCGCCGGTCCAAAGCGGCGCTTCTTCCTCCAAGATCGGATCGTTGCGGTGATAGATCGCTTTTACTTTGATGACCGGCTGGGCTTCACCCGTGCCCAGCGTGCCGCCGGAGTAATACCCCGGCCATTCACCGAACGGCCCCTCGGGCCGTGACTCCACTTTTGGCGGCGGCACCTCGCCCTCGATGGCGATCTCGGCGCCCGCGGGAATCGGCAGACCGGTCAACGGACCGCGAACAATCTGTAAAGGCCGTCCCATGAGGCCGCCGGCATAATCGAGCTCTGAATTGCCCCACGCGACTTTGGTATGCGCGAGTGTAAATAATAAGGGATCCGTGCTGAAGGTCACGACGACCGGACAGCTTTTCCCCTGTTTCCAATACTTCGCGCAGATCATTCGTCCGTGCTGCCCCGGACTCATCCACAGACCCAGAAGATTGCGATCATGGAGCTGCATCCGATAGGTGCCCGCGTTGATAAAGCCGCTTTCAGGCTCGGCATTGATCAAACAGTCGCCCGTGCCGATGTAGCGGCCGCCGTCACCATCATGAAATCGCGGCGCGGGGAATTTTAACAGGTCAACCGCGTCGCCTTCCATTACGTTTTCCATCAACGGCGCCGACTTTATCTCCTCCGGAGGAATCGCTTTGCCGGACTTCATCTTGCGTGCGAGCAGACGCACGACTTCGAGCTTGCTTTTGTCAGGCGAAATACCGAATGCGAGCGCCGTGCGTTTGTAATTGGCGAACGCAAGACTGACCAATCGAAAGCCGACGGGGTAACCTTTGATCTTGTCGAACAGTAGCATCGGCCGAGAATCGAGCTCCGCCGTCGATTCGATCAGCGCGCCGATTTCACCGTCCCAGTCTGCGTCTTCGATTAATCGCCATTCGCTGATCTTTTTGGCCTCTTCGATGAAGCCGCGGAAATCGTGGTAGGGAAGCGTATCCATTCTATATCCTTCGCCCGGAGTGAACGCAGTAATTGATCGTGGAGGTCATCCTGAGCTGGCGGGAAAAAGTTCTAATTCAAATCCAAACTTCGCTTTGAATCCGCTCTCGAGCTCTTTTCTCAACTCCGCGCTGGGCGAAATGCCGACGACGACCTTTCCTTCCTTCTTCGCCGCTTCGAGCGTTTTCTCCCACTCGCTTTGCCAAGCGCTTTGCGCAGGGGCGTAACCTGGAGCGAAGACGCAAGCGACAAACATCGAAAAGATTCGGCAGAGTTGCTTCATATTGGTTTAACCACGAATGACCCAGCGCGGCAGAGCCGCAACCGAAACTCGGAGTGTCTCCCGCAAAGACGCAAAGGGCGCAAAGTTCGGAGATTGAGGGTGAAAATCATTTATAAGAGTTTTCGTCCTTTCCCCATAACCTTTGCGCCTTGGCGGGAGGAATTCCTGATCAGATTATTTGCGCAGGCCGCGGAAATTTTGAACTGTAGTTATACGACGGAGCTCTGAACCCTTCGTGTCCTTCGCGTGACTTTGTCGCGCAATCCCCTATCGCCATCGCGGCGATAGGGCTTTACTGCACGTCGAAGCGCGTCTCGCGCTCAGAAACATTATTGAACGCTTTCGGATGAACCAGCTTGCGGCTGTAGAGCACCATGCGCAGAAAACCGGGGCTGCCTGTGATCCGATGGGCAACGCCGCGAGGAATATAAGACATCTGTCCCGGGTCGAGCTCGAGCGCGCCCCACTCTGTGTGATTCAATGAGTGGCCGCGAAACTGAAACCAGATCTCGTCCTCGTCGCAGCCGCGGTGAAAGCCGTTTTGCTCTTCCTCGAGATTGTAAACGTCGACGCGAAACTCTTTGCCGTTATAAAGGATCGGCGCGCGCGCGCCGCCTTTGCCGGTCATGCCGGTGAAATAATTGAAAGCGCTTAATTTCCTGACGACGCGACCGCCTTCGCGCTTACAGCCGACAAGCGCCGCGACATCGCGCTCAACCCAAAGATCCGACTGTGGGTCCCAGAAACTGATGTGCTCCAATACGGGAGCCTGACCGTCGCCGTCCGTGTTGCCACCGTTGGTAATTCCAATCGGTTCGGAAGGCCGTACGGCAAACTGTCTCTGCATCGTCGGCTTTTCCGGATCGACGCCTTCGGTGACGAATTCCTGGGTGGCGACGCGCACGCGCAGGCACTGATCCGTGCCCGTGCTGCGGTGCGAAATGGCCGCGGGAACGAGCACGATTTCACCGGGATCCACTTCGACGACACCGCTTTCGCTTTCGATCGTCGAGCGCCCGCAGAACTGCAGATAGACCAGATCGTGATCCGCCGCGCGAGTGAGCTGAGCCTCACGGCCGCCGATATGTTCCGTGGCGACGCGTAAACCGTAGCCTTCGAATATGGTCACGCGCGCGCCGGCACCATTCTCTGTCCCATGCGGGCGGTGCCGATCACCGCGCTTTCGTCCCGCTCCATCCAGATATGCTCAGGTGGTTCCCTGTGCGTCATGAACTCGCGTATTTTTTTTGCCATAAAAACTCCTCCTATGGATTGCGACAATTGGACGAACGACGGCTCCCAATCTCTTACCGCGAAGTGCGATCCGGTTACAACTTTGGCTTCCAGCCTTTTCTCAAATCTGCGTAGATTCGTCTGATGATGCTGTAGTCGTAGAGCTTGGCCGGGTCGGGAACGGTGGCGGCTTTGATCAATTCGGCGCGGGCCAAAACTTCTTCCCTGAGTACATCGTCGGACACCGTGCCATCATCGGTCATGCTGCTCAGGGCCGTGTCATAGTCGACCAGAAGAGCATCCGGCGGCAACGGGGTATGCTTCGCCAGCATGGCAATCGTCGGCTCTCTATAACGGCGCGCGAATTCGCGACCCTTGGCCAGCGCGCGGAGAAAACGCTCGACCAATACGGGATTGTCGCCAAGCAGCCTATTCGACACGGCAACGCCATTCCAAACCAGCTGGATCTCTTTGCCGATATCGGCCAGCGTGTTCACCCGCATCGCTCCGATCTGCGTGATGTCTCTCGGCGTGAGCGGAGCCGCATCAATGGCGCCGGAAAGGAACGCCGGGAATCGCGCGTCGCTGCGTACCGCGATGAAGAGGAAGAGCTTTGGATCGAGCCGGTACTTTTTAAACAATAGCAACGTAGCCAGATGGCCCGTGTCGCCGAAGGTGTTGACCGCGATCTTTTTGCCGATCAAGTCTTGCAGCGTTTTGATCTCGGGCTTGTTGGAAAGCAGCTTGTAGGTGGGGCGCGACTGGTTGGTGTAGATGATCTTGACCGGCCCGCCGCGCAGCGCCGCGCTCAGAGCCGATCCTGCCGACGAGCTGAAATGAATTTGCCCTGACAATAAGACCTGGGTCGCCGAACCTCCACCGGATTTGAGAACCCTGATATTAAGACCTTCTTCCAGCGCGTAGCCTTTTTCGATGGCGACGACATGGTCCATGTAAGCCGCCCCAAGTGAAGCATAGGACACGCTGATGTCTTCGCCATGCGCCCCATGGAGACATACTAACAAAAGGATTGGGGACATTAGAATATTCCATCGTTGCTCTACTGTTCGAAGCGTTTTCTACTTTGCGTTCTTTGCGGCTACCTCTTCCCTGCCTGCTTTACTGCAGGGTAGAAGTACTCGTAAGTTCCGTCATCGACTCTCTTGAAAATGCTCGTCACGGTTTTCCACGGATCCTTAGCATAGTCTTCGTAGCGTCCCTTCGCGTTGATGCCGGGGATTTCCGGCACCCAATCTTCCACAAGTAATTCTTTAGGGTCGCCATAGCGTGACGTCAGTGCCCGCACTTCCGGACTATCGAGCGACGACATACGTCCCTTGTTAATAATTGTCACCCAGGTGTTTTTCGTGCCGCGCACGCGGAGTTTATAGGTGGTGAAATAGTTATGAATATGAAACCAGTGATCGTCGGGCATGTTGTTTTTCTTGGTGAACTCGATCCATTCCTTGGACCATTCGGGCGAGTCCGGTCCGTGATGCACGCGAATGCCGTGACCGTAGTGCATAACCCCGCTGCGGTTCCGTTCGGTAACGTTGTCGCCGATTTGATTTTCGTCTGGTCGCTTGTAAAACTTTGGGTTCGTGCCGAGCGCGGCTTCGTAGAGCAGCCAGTAACCCGGACGATCGTGATAAGGATAGGTGAGCTCGTTGATCTTCGGATACTTCAAAAACTCGCGCCAGACTTCTGCGTAGACACCGTTTCCCTTGACGTCGGCGACGTAGCCGTCTTTGATTATAACTTCGGTTCGGGGAAAATGCCCCGCGTGATTTGCCGTGCCGGCAATCACGCCGGCGGCCTTCGGCGTCGGCGAGCGCGGGTTCCATTTCTTTTGAAACGCCGGATATTCGACGACGGAATACGGGAAGCGCCCCGTCGCTTGATTGGGGAACATGTAGAGATGACCCTGTTGATAAACGCCGCGCGCCCAGCGCTCGGACATATCTTCGGTTAAATCGCTGCTGAGGTTTGTTCCTTCTGGATCTGTGATCTCCAAACGATCCGCCCAGGCGATCGGCTCGATGGTCCGCTCTTCAGCCAAACGCCAGACGTCGCCGGGGAATTGCGAGATCTTGCTCATCACCGTCCAGCGATTGTCAAAAACCATCACGCCGAGAAATTTTTCTTCGTAAGGCCGCACGTAACGTCTCAACGTCGTCGTCCCGGCTCTGCCCCAGAAAAAACCTCTCACCTGGGGATTTTTTTCCAAGTATTCCTTGATCCCTTTGCCAACGTTCTCGCGATCGAGCTTCTTTTGCGCTTCTTTCAAGCGTTCCGGCAATTGGGCGCGCGCCGGATACAGCGCGTCATACAAATCGGGACGTCTCTCTTTGAGCCACTTCTTTGGAACTTCAGCATCCGCGAAGCGCCCATCGATCCACTGTCGCGCTTCAATGTAACCTTGCTCGGCGGTAAACTGCCGGCGCGCTTTGAGCAGCTCGGCCGCCTCGGCGCGGCTAACGCCGACCAATTCATAGTCGTGGAGCAGTTGAACCTTCACCCCGCGCTCTTCGATGGCTTTTTTGACTGCGTCGACAATCATGTCGTCCGCGGTCGCTTCGAGAACGATACCGATGGATTCGCCTTTTTTGACCATACCGAATCCGCCGCCTTGCAGCCCCGTGGTCTGGCTCGCAATAGAGCGCGCAAACGGCATGACCTCGTCGATCGACTTCGGCGCCTTGGTGTAAGAAGGAAATCGTGGCGACGGATACGTAGCCTTCTCCGCAGTGTATGAATACTCACTCTGCGTCAGAGAGATCGAGAGGGCTAGTAAAGTCATCCAGCGTTTCATAAGACCTCCGAGTTTTCTTCGTTTTCGTACCAGGGACCCAGAACTGAAATCCATTGGTAAGTCGCCGGCACCGATTCGTAACTCCCGGGCGCGCGGGAATCCAGACCTCCCGTCCCCTCCGGATTCCGGGTCGCGCCAGCTATTGCCGGCTTGCCCGGAATAACGACTAAATTACGCAGCGACTTTCT
>VBKX01000316.1:11035-11461 GCA_005879435.1 Deltaproteobacteria bacterium | reverse complement strand
AGAGCGAGAAGCTGCTGGAGATCATCTTCGCCGACGGCAAGCCCATCCGGGCCGGCGATCAATTCGCGATGGGAACGAAACGCTGAGCGCACACGAAAAGAATTTTAATTTTGCGATGAACCGGCGCGTCCCTCCTCGATCATCACTCCAATATTCCAATACTTCATCACTCCAACTCTGTCCGTCAAAGGCCTCTAATTGCCGATGGCGAAGATTTCATTGTAGAGCTTAGTAAATTCTTTAAAGTTGGGGCCGACGATCTCGGGTTTCACCACCAGATAACGGTCTACCCTTAGCTTGGGAAAGCGCTCCTTCAATCCGGTGCGGGTCGGAGTGCGACCGAACTTTTCAGCGAAAAATTTCATCCCGCCGTCCGCCGCCAGCGCCCAGTCGATCAACAAGCCGGCAGCGTGAGGGTGCGGAGAA
>VBKX01000316.1:518-10898 GCA_005879435.1 Deltaproteobacteria bacterium | reverse complement strand
GAAAATAGCTCACAGCCTTTTCTTTGCCCCAGTAGAGTAACAGCGCCCCGAACAAATCCTGATCCGCCGGATCGAGTGAGAAACGGTCCTTCCATTTTGGATTGAGAAGCTCTTCATAACTTTTCGGCGCCTCGGCCGGTTTGATATGCTGTGCGTTGAAACCCAGCGCGATCACGAAATGATAGTGCGCCGCCCATAAACCCTTCTCGTCCATAAACTCCTTGGGGATTCCCTCCCGGCTGGGCGAAAGATAGGCATCGATCAATCCCATCTGCCCCAAGGTGTGAGTCTCTCCGGCCGAGATGTCGATGACGTCGGCAAAGGTTTGTCCGGCGCGCGCCTCGGTTACAAACTTGTTGAACACCCCGGTCGCGTTCGCCCGGTAGTGCTCCGCCGCGATGAAGGGATATTTCTTTTGAAACTCGTCCAGCAGCGGCTTCAGCTGATCGACGGCCGTGAAACTGTAAATGACAACCTTACCTTCCTTTTTGGCGCCTTCTATGAGTTGTTGCTCCCGCTCTTTTCCCCGCAGCCCATCGTATTTCTTCAGCACATTGGAGCTTTGGGCAAGCGCAGGCGAGTCAAAGAAAAGGATAATCGCTACTGCGCATAGATAGAGGAGGCTCACTAAACGGTTAGGCTCTCTCATGGATCCTCCAGGTGACCGCCGCTTGACAATGGCAGGTCATCGTATGAAAAGGCTAGCATCGTTTCGGTGGCGCCGATCGAATGCAACGATAGACTCCGTGAAAAGCGTTCTCCGTTTTGGACGTGGCGACGATGGGCGTTACCGGCCTAATTTTTACAGCAATCCCATGAATCTGTTCACCAGCCGCTGGTCAAAGTCACAGAAGGTCATTTGTCAAGGAGTATTTATGGCCAAACCGCAATTGCGAGAAACCGCTACTGAAATCTCTCCGACTCGAACCTTAGCGGAATTCATCGCCGAATTCTCCTATAAAGACATTCCGCCGGAGGTGCTGTCACATATCAAGTTTTGTTTTATCGATTCGCTCGGATGTGCCCTCTTCGGTTCCACCCTGCCCTGGGGAAAAATTATTACTTCCTTCACGAAGGAATTGGGCAAAGGCAAAGGAGCTCTCATCTGGGGCGACGGCGCTGAAGTTCCAAGCACCAGCGCACCTTTGGCCAACGGCACTTTCATTCACAGTTTTGAGATGGATGACCTGCACCGTGTCGGGGTCATCCACCCCGGTTCAGAAGCCATACCAGCTGCGGACGCGCTGGTGCGTTATCTCAGCAACGTTGACGGAAAGCGGTTGCTCACCGCGGTCGTTGCCGGATACGAAGTCGGCTGCCGTGTCGGCATGACTGGTGGCGCCGCACAGCTCCGCCGAGGATTTCACCCGAGCGCGACATCGGGAACGTTCGCAGCAGGAGCGGCCGCGGCGAAAATGCTGCGATTGAATCCGATGAAGACCGTGCATGCGCTGGGAATTGCGGGTACTCAGGCAGCCGGATTGATGGCTGCGCAACATGCCTCGATGGTGAAGCGCATGCACCCTGGCCGCTCGGCTCAGGCAGGAGTCTACGGCGCATTGCTTGCGACGAAGGGCTTTACCGGGATCGAAGATGTTCTCGAGGCACCATACGGCGGCTTTTGCTCGACCTTCATCGATAAACCGGATCTATCACATCTCACGGACCGACTCGGCGAACGGTTCGAAACTCTCAACGTCGGTTTTAAGCCCTATCCCTGCTGCGGTAGCAATCACACGTCGATCGACGCGCTCAAAAAAATCCTTCACGAGCACCCGGAGGTCAACGCGGATAACGTCGACAAAATCCGGATCCGCACCACGCGCGCCACCAAACTCCACGTCGGCTGGCCCTACGAACCCAAGAGCATGACGACAGCGCAAATGAATCTGCTTTTTTGCGTCGCCATTCTGCTGCATGATCGCGAATTCTTCGTCGACCAGGTCACAAACAAATCAATTCGCCGCGCCGATATACTGGCGACGACTAAAAAGATCGAGGTTATCGCAGACCCTGAATTCGAGGCGCTGGGCGACGAAGGCCGCCACGGAGTAGATCTTGAGGTCCAACTCCGGGATGGGAAAAGCTATCGCGAGAAGGTCCTCCATGCGAAGGGCAGCGACAAACACCCGATGACGCGGGAAGAGGTTTTAAAGAAATTTCGCCTGCTGGCTTCGCGTGTCCTTTCTCGGCCCCGAGTTGAAAAGCTGGAAAGCACTCTTCTCAATCTCGAAAAGCTCGACGACGCGAGGCAAATTGGCAAGCTGCTTACGGCTTAGCTGGTTTCGTTGGCGACAGATAAAAACCCGCCGCGGAGCGGGGGCGGCATGTAAACACTCATTTATGTCCGCAAAACCTTGCCCTCACTTCGCTTTGCCGGCGCTCGCCAAAGCCTTTTTGACGATATCGCGGATCGTATCAAGCTCGTCGATCCAAGCGGGATTCAACCAGAGAAACTTAGCTCCTTTGATCCGCCGCGCCCGCTCGCTCACTTTTTCTTTGGAAATATCCTCTCGCAGTGAATCGTAGAGGCCGCCGGTTTTTTGATTCGACTCTAGCCATGCGGTTTGTCCTTCGCGAGATAATAGCCAATTGACGGCAACTTTCGCGGCGTTGGGATGGGGCGCGCGGTTGAAAAAGCTTAACGTGCCGTTGTACGCCGTAACGGAAGATCCTTCTTTAAGCGAACCCGGTAAGAATTGCATGAGCGGCAGCCCTTGCATCATCGCGGTGTCGACATCCCGCGCGCCGATCCCGAAGGCGTATTTTCCCGCGCTCAACCAATCGAGCATCTGCTCGTTGGAGCGCACGATGGCAATATCCGTTTTGGCGTGAAGCCGGCGCAAAAACTCCGCACCGAGATCCGGCTGCTTATAGAAAAAGATATGCGCCGCGCTGATCGGACCCGAAACGAGCGGGTCGACCGAAACGATCTTTCCCTTCCATTTCGGACTGAGCAAATCCCAATAGGATTTGATCTCCGAAGGATTCACCACTTTGGTGTTGTAAGTAATCTCGCCGCTCCGCGGCGTGCCCTCGAAGACAAAGATGTATCGGTTCTCAGGATCGTCGTAATGATGTTTGCTTTCGTACCAGGCGGCCGTATCCAGAACTTCCGGCAACAGCAACAACGGTTTGACCGGTTCTAAAATCTTCGCCCGATGAAACACGGTCAGTGGCGATATGTTTCCGGAAATATAAAGATCCACGGCGAACTTCTCCGCCCGTCGCTCGCTCATGACCCGCTGGCTCAACTCAGGCCCTCTACCCGTCGCCATAGTCACTTTGATTTTGGGAAATTTTTTCTGAAAAGTGTCGCGAAAAACCGGCTCGAACGCCTGGGTCATATAAATGACCAGCGCGCCTTCTTCCTCTGCCGCTTTGACTGTTTTCTCCCACTCTGCTTGCCAAGCCGGTCTCGAGTCGGCGGCGATGGAAAAATTTTGCAATAAAAACCCGAGGCAAAAGACCAAAGTGTAGATGGTTACAATGACGAAGCGAATTGGTTTCACCATGGGAAGTCCTACGTTCGCCTCGGTGGACGGGTCGCGCCGCTGATTCCTAAACGACCTTAAATCCTGCCGATTTGCGATTTGTTTGGACCATAACGCTTCCCTGGGCGGCGGGCAAATCGATTCAACCGAGCCGAACCTCTACCCATGACGGACGCCGGCGATGTGACTCCGCATGAAGTCTAGTGTGGGGCTTCGCTATCGTGACCTCTTTATTCTGCTCTATCCCTCGGCAGTTTTGCTCCGTTATTTACACCGCGCTTCGCACCCGCAGGGCCTGCACCGATATTCGGATAGCACCAACTGCTTTGCGTGGGCTTACAGGCGGGTCATCAAGTTGACAATTTTCATGGCCGGATGCTATCTGCAAAGTTCTTAAGTGCCGACGATTCTGATAACACGAATCGCAGCTTTTGAGCGCGCGGCTTAAACCGCAACCGCGGGTACGCGCGAAGCTAGACGAAAGTTCCGAAACCGCGGGGTGAATACCCTTGTTAGCAGAGGAGGATCCGATGACACAGCAAATCAAAATCATTGATGGCGACGGCCATATTTTCGAGGACGGGGAAGGCATAGCGCGTCATTTTCCCTATAGCGCCGCTGGGGGCCGGCTTAGAAGCGGTGTGTTTCCTCTTAACAGCCACATTCAATATTCATTGACTCGAACTCCTCCCGGAGCCTTCGCAACTACTCCCGACGGTCGGTTTCAAAATCCCGGACCCGAAGGGTGGCTCGAGTTCATGGATCAAGTCGGATTCGACTACGCCGTCCTCTTCCCCACCGCCGGTCAGCGCATCGGCCGCATAGTCGACCGCGACTACGCCGTCGGCGCAGCCCGAGCGTACAACGACTGGCTAGCAGAGACTTATCTTAGGCGCGATTCCCGTTTCAAAGGCATCGCTCTCGTGCCGATGCATGATGCGGACGCGGCGTTGGCAGAACTGCGCCACGCTTATACCGAGTTGGGCATGTGCGGTGTCCTGTTCCCCGCTACGGGAGTGCACTTGAACCTCGGCGCCAAGCCCTACTGGCCGGTGTACGCCGAAGCGGCTCGGTTGGGCTGTCCTGTTGTCGTTCATGGCGGCGGCCATTGGGATTTAGGTATGGAGACGATGAATGTTTCCACCGGCGCCAATGCCATCGGTCATCCTATGTCTCTGGCGATTGCTTTGGCGGAGATGGTGTTAAACAACCTTTTCGAGCGCTTCCCCGGCCTGCGCGTGGCTTACCTCGAGGGCGGCCCACTCTGGTTTCTCATGGCGCTCGAACGGCTTTCTCGATCTTATGAGGCGGGAACTCCAATCAATCCTCGCGGCGAACTGCTGCACTTGCCGGAAGGACAAACCGTCGCCGATTATATTCGCGCGCTCATTCAAGCCGGTCGCCTAGTGGTGGGCATCGAAGGAGGGGAATCAGACCTCGCGTACGCCATCAAGGTAGCAGGAGAGCAAGCGTTCATGTTCTCGTCTGACTTTCCGCACGAGGTAAACACTCAGACCATCCGAAAAGAAATTAGCGAACTTCGCGAGCGCGAAGAAATTAGTGACGACGTACCTCGAGGGCGGCCCACTCTGGTTTCTCATGGCGCTCGAACGGCTTTCTCGATCTTATGAGGCGGGAACTCCAATCAATCCTCGCGGCGAACTGCTGCACTTGCCGGAAGGACAAACCGCCGCCGATTATATTCGCGCGCTCATTCAAGCCGGTCGCCTCGTGGTGGGCATCGAAGGAGGGGAATCAGACCTCGCGTACGCCATCAAGGTAGCAGGAGAGCAAGCGTTCATGTTCTCGTCTGACTTTCCGCACGAGGTAAACACTCAGACCGTCCGAAAAGAAATTAGCGAACTTCGCGAGCGCGAAGAAATTAGTGACGACGCCAAGCAGGCAATCCTGCGCGGCAACGCCGCCCGCTTCTACAAGTTAGCTGCAGCGCCAAACTAGACGCTTGCAACCAAGCCACGCGTTGGTAGGCAAGCATCGCTCCCGGAGAAAACTCGGGGATCATGCTCGTCTTATCATTCGGTGAGGTACGCCCTCGCGCCAATTTTGATTTTCACTCAAGGAAAGGCAAAAACGACGACCATGCGCAAGCATCTCTCAACGCTCGCACTATCGATCTCTTTTTTACTCAGCGCCCACGGCACTCAATCCATGGCGCAAAGCAACCCCACCTTCATGCAGCTCGGCCGCGCCAAGAGTGCGCTCTACAAACCGGACTCCGGGCCGGAGCCCCACGTCGGCATTATCGTTATGCACCGCGAGTCGAACTACCTGAACAATGTCGCCTGCGGAGAATTTGCCAAGCGCGGTTTTTTAGTGTTGTGCATGAACTCGCGCTTTGAAAACAGCGAGTCGTCGGTCAAGTGGGAGTTGATTCCGCTCGACGTCGCCGAAGGCGTTAACTACTTCAAGAAACAGCTCGGAACAAACGGCAAAATCATTCTCTACGGCCACAGCGGCGGCGGCGTCACCATGAGTTTTTATCAAGCCGTGGCAGAAAACGGACCGGCGGTTTGCCAGGGAACGAACAAGCTCGTCCAATGCGGCAACGATCTCAAAGGACTCACGCCTGCCCACGGCGTCATCCTTTCCGACGGCCACCCGGGTAATCCGATCCTGCGCCTGCGCAGCGTCAATCCCGCGATCATCGACGAGCACACCGGCCGTGTCGATCCGAAGCTCGACCCGTTTTCGGTCAAGAATGGTTTTAATCCTAACGGTCCTTCGCAATATTCTGAAGCATTCAAGAAAGCGTATTTCACCGCCCAGTCCGCCTCCGTTCAATATTATCGGCTTCGACAACGCGCGCCTGCTTTCCGTCGACTCCAGTATCCGCCACACCACCGTGCAGCCCGAGAAACTGCTCAAGAATGACGCCACGGTGGTCAAGCAATTGGTCGAAAGCGTTTCGCCACCGCGCCCCGAACTCGCCAAGCTCAATCGCACCTTCGGCGAAGGCGCCCGGGGCGGCCTGACCATCCGCTCTTTTCTCAGCAGCAACGCGATCCGCTCGACCAACTCGATGGATGAGAAACAGATCGATCTCTGCTCCACCAACAACTCGACGCCCTGCATGCTGCAAAGCGTCACGGTCCCGCTGCTCGCCGTCGCGCACCAGGCGTCGTTTCAGAATCTGATCCAGGAAGTCGAGTTCAATTACTTGAACTCAAAGAGCACCGACAAAGACTTCATCGTCGTCGAAGGCTCGATGACCAGCATCGGCGCCTGCACCAACTGCGCGAAACCCGCGTCGGAATATGCCAACGCAAGAAGGAACTTTTTCGACTATACGGCAAAGTGGATCAACGAGAGGTTCTGAAGTGGCAAATTTACGACAGCCAATTTTCAAGACTTGATCACATCACTGGGACAGCTAGATGAACGATCTAACCTCATAGTTCTGCGTTGCCCTCGAAGTCTCTGCAAACACATTGCACTTTAGTTACCGGTTGCATTTATTCGCGCCTGTTCTTGGTTCAAGCCGAGACGCCCCGGGGTTTACCCTCAAGCTTGCAATCTACCCTTATTTCCGTCAAATACATTTTCCTAGTCGTAGTTATGAGATACTTGAAGTGGCTCTTCGCGGTTTTGTTGATTTTCGGATGTGCCAAAGTCGTCTCCGTAGGGCAGATTCCCCCGGTGACTCTCGGCGAGCCGACATTTTTTCCAACCATCGAAGCTCACACGGATGCGCAGATCATGGCTGGAAATCGCATCGGCGTCTTGCTTAACGGCGATGAAACGTTTCCCGTCATGCTGCGCGATATCCAGTCGGCGAAGCAGACAATCACATTCTCTCAGTATCTTTACGAGGGGGGTTCTCTAGCGCGGCAGTTTGCCGAGGCCTTCGCGGAACGATGCCGGGCCGGCGTAAAAGCAAACATCCTGCTCGATAGTCATGGATCGGGCAAAACGCCCGGTGAAATCATCGCCTTGATGCGCGATGCTGGTTGTCACGTGGAATACTTTCGCAGAGTCGAGGCGCCTGCGATCATTTTCCCGTGGAAACTGCTCGATTATAACTATCGAAGCCACCGGCGCATTCTCGTGATCGACGGGCGGGTAGGATTTACCGGGGGTTATGGCATCGCCGACTCCTGGAGCGGCGACGGACGAACGCCGCAACACTGGCGCGATACCAACGCACGCATAGAAGGTCCGGCGGTCAAATTTCTGCAAGCCGGGTTTGCCGAAAGTTGGCTGGAAACAACCAGCATCGCGATCGGAGGCGAGGGCTATTTTCCCGCGCTCCAGCCGATCGGAAACGTGTTCGCACAAATCGTCCGCAGCTCGCCGGCGGGAGGAAGTTTTCAGACTTATATGCTCTTCCTGATCACGATCAACTCAGCGCGAAAATCGATCTGGATCACCAATCCGTATTTTATTCCCGACGATGTCATGACCGAAGCCTTGTTGAAAGCTGCCGCCCGCGGCGTCCGCGTGGTCGTGTTAACCCCCGGCGAGATCGACAGCCAGCTTACTTACACGGCAAGCCGCAGCCACTACGGCCCTCTGTTGCAGGGCGGCGTTCAGATCTTTGAATACCAGACGGCTCTCATGCATGCCAAGACAATGGTCGTCGACGGCATCTGGGCGACCATCGGCAGCACCAACTTTGATAATCGCTCTTTCGCGTTAAATCAGGAATTGAACGTGACGATGTATGATGCGGCGCTGGCGCGCCGTTTGGAAGACATTTTTCAAGAAGACTTGAAACACTCAAAAAACATTACCTATGAAGAATGGAGTTCGCGTAGCATCTTCGAACGACTCTTCGAGTTCTTCGCCTTTCCGGTAAAAGAGCTGTTGTGATGTTGCACACGGCCACCCGATCAATGCGGGCTCGAGCTGATTCATAGATAATGCGATCATGACCGTGTCCGCGCCGCGCTGGTCGCTCCAACAACACCGTCTCCGCAATTAGCCCGGTAACGTTTTTCACTAAGCAGTTTAAGATTGACTTTCGCGGGCATCGAAATTTGTTGGGTTGAACATGCTGTTAAAGAAACTCGCTGAGCAGCGAATAAACAAATCTAAACATTGTGCAAGCTCTTCTATTTCTTACTGGGGAAATCATCGGATCTGGCATATTACAAGTCAGACTCGTCTTCAGGAACAACGGTACGCGGGCCTGCTGTCGAACGCTTCTGAGACAAACATTCGTTGACAACCAATTCCTTATCTCGCTACTCTCCGCCGTGATCCATACCTAAATCCCCGCGCCGAGCGACGGGCGAAGGCGAAATTTCAAATCAAAGGAGTTCACGATGCGACCGTGGTCTTTCCAAATCCCTTTCATCATCGTCACCCTCTGCGCGTTTTTGCTGCGCGATGCGGCGCCCGAAAGCTCGTCGGCGTACCTGCAGCTCAGCCCGACGGTCAAAGCCGTGCTTTATTCGCCCGATGCGGGCGTTAAAGCGCGCGTTGCGGTGGTCAACATGCGTGAAGACGGCAACCGCTTGAGCGATATTGCGTGCATCGAGCTGGTCAAGCGGGGCTTTTACGTCCTCTGTATGAACGGTCGCTCGGACAACAACGAAGCATTGGATTTTTGGAACGACTTGCCGCTCGACGTTGCGACTGGCGTCAAATACCTAAGAGAGACGGTGAAGGCATCGAAAATCCTTCTTTACGGCGGCAGCGGCGGCGCGCCTTTGATGACCTTTTATCAAAACGTCGCTCAAAACGGACCGTCGGTTTGCCAGGGGGCGAAAAAACTGATCCCTTGCAACAACGACCTTGCCGGGCTCCCACCGGCGGACGGCATCATCTTGCGCGACGCCCATCCGGGGACCGCGGTCAATACATTGCGCTCGATCAATCCGTCAGTGCAGCGCGACGATAAACCGGACCGGATCGACGCCGCCCTCGATCCGTTCAGTGCTAAAAATGGCTTCAACGCGACCGACCCGAGCAGTTACTCGCGTGAATTCAAAGAGCGCTATTTCAAAACGCAGGCGGCGCGCATGAACCGGCTCGTCGATGCCGCGCTGGCGAAGCTACATTCCATCGAAGCCGGTAAATCCTACTACAAGGACGATGACGCCTTCGTGATCCACAAAAGCGAGAGCGGCCGTTTGTCGGAAATGGATTTGACGGTTCATGCCGGCACCGTAAAACCGCACAAGCTTCTGAAGAACGACGGCACGATCGTGACCGAAATCATCAAAAGCGTGCGGGTCGCCGATTCCAAGAACCCCGAACGCGCCAAATCATTCCACGAAGGCTCAAAACTTTTGACGGTCAAATCTTTTCTTGGCACGCGGGCTATCCGCGCCAAGCACTCGCTGGATGATATCGATTATTGCTCCAACAACAACTCAACGCCCTGTCACCTGCAGAAGATCACCGTGCCGATCCTGATCCTCGCCATGGGAGGCCATTATTTTTTGCGCGACAACGAGATCCACTACGAAGTCTCGGCCAGTGCCGACAAAGAATACATCGTCATCGAAGGCGCCTCCCACGGCATCCGACCTTGCAAGGCTTGCGAGACGACACCAGATCAATATTCCAACACGGTCAAAAACACTTTCGATTACGTGCAAAAATGGATCAATGCGCGGTTCTAAATAGAACTCGCATAAAATTCAGATCAACCAAACACTCAAAGTCTGGGGTCTAGAAGCGTCCCGGAATCGCGACGGCGAAGTTTTACCGAGGCCGTGAAACCGCC
The DNA here is from genome assembly GCA_005879435.1 of Deltaproteobacteria bacterium. Lineage (GTDB taxonomy): Bacteria > Desulfobacterota > Binatia > UBA9968 > UBA9968 > DP-20. Next base: position 710 of record VBKX01000316.1, on the reverse strand, counting down.
GGTATTGAAGGTTAGAAATCTTCCGAGTAGCTCGGAATTTCCGTTGCCTCCGCAGCGCCTTGCGTTTGATCCCTGCTTATCTCCGACATCAACCTATCGTTTTTTAGACGCCATTATCTCGGAAAATCTCCCCGTGCCCCTCTTCGCCAAAGAGGAAATAGATTTCCATCGAGCGGCTGAATCAACGACTGA
>VBKX01000316.1:0-473 GCA_005879435.1 Deltaproteobacteria bacterium | reverse complement strand
TTTGTGGAATTGCTCGTCACTGCTTTTCTTTCGCTTAGTTCGTCGAAGTCGACAGAAATTTTTCAACAGTAAAGAGTCCCGGAAAACAAAAAGCCCCAACCTCTTTCGAAGTTGGGGCTTTCGATTTAAATCCGGCAGCGTCCTACTCTTCCATACGGCGACCGTATAGTACCATCGGCGCTGGAGGGCTTAACGGCCGAGTTCGGGATGGGATCGGGTGTGACACCTCCGCTATCGCCACCGGAAATTTTCGAGATATTCTCTCACAACTGAATACGGGCACAACGAATTAACTTGAGTAGCATTAGTAAATATGGTCAAGCCGCACGACCAATTAGTACCGGTTAGCTTCGACCATTACTGGCCTTCCACATCCGGCCTATCAACCTCGTAGTCTACGAGGGGTCTTTAGAGGTCTTACGACCTGGGATACCTTATCTTGGAGGGGGCTTCCCGCTTATATGCTTTCAGCG
>VBKX01000315.1 GCA_005879435.1 Deltaproteobacteria bacterium | reverse complement strand
AATGGCTCCCAGACAAATATTATCACTAGCAAACCTCTGCCGGCGTCACATAAGATTTACGTTCAAAGTCAACGGCGGCCGGACGTCGGGGTCGCTATGCGAGCGATCCACTTGTCGAGCGCCGGCGCCGTTCACAACGGCAATAGCGATCAAATCCACGGGCCGCTCACCGTTTACGATACCTCGGGGCCATACACGGTTCCGAATATCGACACTGATATTCGTCAGGGTTTAAAGCCGCTGCGGTCAGATTGGATCCTTTCCCGTGGCGATGTCGAACAATTGGCGGGACCGAGCTATCAACCGCCCGCCGGCAAGAACGGGAATGGCAAGCATGTATCGACGGAGCGATTCCCCGACGCGGCACGCCGGCCGATCCTCCGCGCGAAGACAGGCTGCAACGTCAGCCAGATGCACTACGCCAGGAAAGGCATCATTACGCCGGAGATGGAGTATATCGCGATACGCGAAAACATCGGCCGCGAGAAAGCGCTGGAACACGGCGCCAAAGGGGCGGCGGGCCGAACGCACGCGGGTTATAACTTCGGTGCTTCGATACCGCAATTTGTCACTGCAGAATTCGTCCGCGATGAGGTCGCGCGCGGCCGAGCCATCATCCCGGCGAACATCAACCATCCCGAAGCAGAGCCGATGATCATCGGCCGTAACTTTCTAGTCAAGATCAATGCCAACATTGGCAACTCTGCGGTCGCTTCGTCGATTGAAGAAGAAGTCGAGAAGATGATTTGGGCGACTCGGTGCGGCGCCGATACGGTGATGGATTTGTCCACCGGCGAAAATATTCATGAGACGCGCGAATGGATCTTGCGCAATTCCCCGGTGCCCATCGGCACCGTACCGATTTATCAAGCTTTGGAAAAAGTCGACGGCAAAGCTGAAGAGCTGACCTGGGAAATTTTCCGTGACACTCTGGTGGAACAAGCCGAGCAGGGCGTGTCCTACTTCACGATTCATGCCGGCGTGTTGTTGCGCTACGTGCCACTCACGGCCAATCGAGTAACGGGTATCGTTTCTCGCGGCGGTTCGATTTTAGCAAAATGGTGTCTGGCGCATCACCAGGAAAATTTTCTTTACACCTATTTCGAAGAGATCTGCGACATCATGAAAGCCTACGACGTGTCGTTCTCCTTGGGCGACGGCCTGCGTCCGGGATCGATTGCCGATGCCAATGACGAAGCGCAGTTCGGCGAACTGGAAACATTGGGCGAATTGACCGAAATCGCCTGGAAACACGACGTCCAAGTGATGATCGAGGGGCCCGGCCACGTGCCGATGCACTTGATTCACGAGAACATGACCAAGCAGCTGGAAGTCTGCCACGAGGCGCCGTTCTATACCCTCGGCCCGCTGACAACGGACATCGCTCCCGGCTACGATCATATCACTAGCGCTATCGGCGCGGCGATGATCGGCTGGTACGGCACCGCGATGCTTTGCTATGTGACGCCCAAAGAACATCTCGGCTTGCCCGACAAAAAAGACGTCAAGGACGGCGTAATCGCTTACAAGATCGCGGCTCACGCCGCCGACTTGGCCAAGGGGCATCCCGGCGCGCAGATGCGCGACGACGCATTGAGCCAGGCGCGCTTCGAGTTCCGTTGGGAAGATCAATTCAATCTTAGCTTGGATCCCGAGACCGCACGTGAATTCCACGACGAGACTTTACCGGCGCAGGGCGCCAAGGTGGCGCACTTCTGTTCGATGTGCGGACCGCATTTCTGCTCCATGAAGATCACCCAAGACGTGCGCGAGTACGCCGCTCAGAAGGGCTTGGAGGAACAAGCCGCGCTCCAGGCCGGCATGCACGAAAAGGCAGAAGAGTTCAAAAAGACGGGAGCGAAGATCTACCAGGAAGTCGGATCGACCACCGCGGGGGATTCTTCCGGCGTGATTATGCGGGCGGCGCCGAAAGAGTAGGCCATTTCTCTCGTTTGCAGTTTCTTTCTCCACTGGCCGGCTTAATGCCGGCCAGTCTTATTTTATTCTCACGGTTTGTCTTACGCTGGGGCGTGATTCAATAGATCGGTGAAAGAGCGCTATGCGGATACTGATCTACGGCTTCGGTCCCTATCGGCAATTTCGCGAGAACATCACCGCGAAAATCATCAAGTTATTACCCGCCACAGCGGATCTTAAAACCGTAGTATTTCCAGTTCGGTTCCAGCGCGCGCTATTCGTCCAAGCGCTCAAGAAGCATCGCCCGGATATCGTGCTCGGTCTCGGACAAAGCTCGCGGCGCGGAATTGAAGTCGAAACGAAGGCGGTCAACCGTCGAAGGCCCGGCAAAGCGGAGAAACAAAGACCAATCTTTGCAAGGGAACGCAAGCAACTGCCAACGACTCTTAAAGTGAAGGCGGGCCGGTGGGCGAAGGTCTCGAAGTACGCGGGTGATTATGTGTGTAACTATTCGATGTACGTGATCCTGCGCGAAATCGCCCGCGAAAAGTTAAACATAGCGTTTGGGTTTATCCACATACCGCACGATTACGACGAGCGTGCAGCGCGACGATTCATCGAAGGGGTTCTGCGCCAATGTTATCGATCAGGGGCTCTGAGAATAACCAAACTTGCGACCAAACTTTCCCCGCGCGGCAAGCAGGCGTTTCCCACGCGCGCCGGTCAAGGGCGCGCGTAGCTGTTGTTCGATCTAGCGGGTTAGGCGCCTGAGCGCCTCAAGATATTTTTCCTGGGTTTTCCTGATTATCTCCGGAGGTAGCGCAGGTGGCGGCGATTTCATATCCCACGGCAAATTGAGCAAATAGTCGCGCACGAACTGCTTGTCGAAACTATCGGGTGTTTTTCCCGGCGTGTATCCGTCCGCCGGCCAAAAGCGGGACGAATCGGGAGTAAGCACCTCGTCGATCAGTATGATATTGTCGCCTTCGATACCGAATTCGAGCTTGGTGTCGGCGATGATGATACCTTTTTTTTCCGCCAGGTCGCGCGCCCGACAATAAATCGCGATAGTTGCATCGCGCATCTTTTCGGCTCGTTGCCGGCCGATTTTGCCGATCATTTCGTCGAACGTAATATTGACGTCGTGGGTGCCCACCGGGGCTTTCGTTGAAGGTGTGAAGATCGGCTCGGCCAGCCGTGATGCTTCTACCATTCCTTTCGGCAGTGGTATGCCGCACACCGCGCCAGTTTGCTGGTAATCTTTCCAGCCCGAGCCGGCCAGATAACCGCGGACGATGCATTCTAGCGGCGCGGGCAGGCTTTTTTTGACGAGCATCGATCGGCCTGCTAACTCGGCTTTGTGCGGTTCGCAGATGGCCGGGAATTCTTCGACACGGGTCGTGAGCAGATGGTGAGGCACGATATCTTTGATGATGCCGAACCAGAATTCAGACATGGCCGTGAGTATTTTGCCTTTATCGGGGATCAGCGTGGGTAGGATCACGTCGAAAGCAGAGATACGATCGCTCGCGACTAATAAGAGCTTATCTTCTAGATCATAAATATCGCGGACCTTACCGCGGTTAAAAAGTTTCAGTCCGGATAGGGTTGCTTCAGTCATGATCCTGAACCTTTCTTCTCATTTCGGCATGCATGTTATGTTTGGTAGCGTGGAGGCTGCACCGAGACAACTTCTATCCAGACCATATCGTCGTGTTAGTGTCAATTTATGAATGCTGGAATCTAAGATCTGAGGAGCGAGAACTTAGGAAGCAAAAGGCCGACGCGGAGTTCTTCCGCCGCGTCGGCACACGGGGCAAGTCCGCGGAAAGCGCCACATGAAAGGAACTGCGTCGCCGAGGGCGTGCGCCTCGACGACGCGATCTCGGTTTGGCAGGAGCAAGGATGGAAAACTTATTTTTTCTCTCGCTTAATCTTGAGCGAATCCACTCCGATTATCAGCGCAAGAAATCCAACCCCGGAAGCTAGGATCCAGACGAAGTTTCTTAGGTCGGCCTATTTCCCAACTGGTTGAGGTCAGTTAACGCCAACCCTTCGGGAGATCGTCAGACGGATACTTTTATAAAAATTGCAGCCGCGGATGTCAAGACTCCCGTCGACGCCCCAACAGCCTCTCGAGATTGGATTCCAACGTGAAGAAGACCCGTTCGCCTGAAGCGGTGCTGATGTCGGTATGCAAGTCCAAGATCTTCGTGCCGGAAATGTCGCCGACGACCTGATAGAGAAGCGGCTTCGCTTTTTCGATGAGGATCGTGCACTTCTTAACCAGCTCGCCGCCGTCGCCGGTCTTTGTCAGCTGTTCCTCGGCCGGGGTCAATACACCCTTGAGTCTGACGACGAGCATGTCCTCGATAATATAGGTGCGCGCTTCTTTTGGAC
>VBKX01000314.1 GCA_005879435.1 Deltaproteobacteria bacterium | reverse complement strand
CGGTGATAAGAAGAACTTCGCCGATTAACTCATACTTGGAGAGAATGCCGCTTTCCTTGGCCAACCAGGGTAGCGACAGCGAGACGCTAGGGCTCACATACGCCATGCGGACTCTATCCGCGGCTACGCCTCGTCCGGTCGCAAAAACGAAACCGATCGCGGCGATTGACAAGAGCCTTGTTGGAAATCGTTTCACGAGCTTTATCTTACGGTCGCATGAGCTTCACTAAACGCTAATGACGGCTATATCGACAGTCAGGTTCTAAGAGGCATACTGCCGTTCCGATACTTACTAAGATCAGTGCGGATTGTAAAATGAAATAAATCGCGTGTCGTCGCGTTCTGTGACGCAAAAACCTCACTGAGAAGCCTCAAATTTCAAGCGCGCACGGTATTCAAACCCTAGACACTAGACCGCAAACGCGAAACCACGGCTTCGTCGCCTTGACACCCTAGTCATGTCCAAGTAAGAATCTCGGTCGAATCAAGTTTGTCATCTTTTGCTGAGGAACTTCATGGAGACAGTCACTAGAACGGGACCGCTCAGCGGTTACCGCGTGCTCGATATCGCAGGGCCGCTCGGATTGCATTGCACGAAACTGCTCGCCGACATGGGCGCCGACGTGATCAAGATCGAGCCGCCATCGGGCGACGAGTCGCGGCGCACTCCGCCCTTCAAAGACGACACGCCGCACCCGGAAAAAAGCCTCTACTTTCTGCATTTCAATACCAATAAGCGCAGCATCACGCTCGACGTCGAAAAACCGGACGGCCGCGCGGTGTTTCTCGAACTGGTGCGCAAAGCCGACGTTGTTCTAGAAACAGCGCGCCCCGGACGCATGGATGAATTGGGGATCGGTTACCCAACCTTGCGTGCGCAAAATTCCGGTCTCGTATACACGGCAATCACGCCGTTCGGCCAGACCGGCCCGTGGCGCGATTATAAAGCCAACGACATGGCCGGCATCGCGCTCGGTAATTTGCTTTATCTCGCCGGCGAGCCCGGCGAACCGCCGCTGCAACCGCCCGGCGAAATCGCCTACGGCATGGCATCGACCTACGGCGCCTTCGGCATCGCGGTCGCGCTTTATCATCGTCTCGACAGTGGCAAAGGGCAATATATCGACGTATCGATGCACGAGTGCGCCGGTCACATCGCGGGATATTTTATTCCCAACTACGGTTATACCGGCGAGAAACCGGCGCGCGCCTCGCGCAAAGGCGAAGAGACCGATCTCTACGACCCCTACGCGACGAAGAACGGCTATGCGCGCATATTCATCATTCCCGTCGAACTATGGCGCCGCCTGGTCGACTGGATGGGATGTCCGCCGGAGATTTCCGGTCCAGAGTTCGAGAAAATGTCCTACCGCCGCAAGCATCCGGACATCGTGACTAAATGCATAGCCGAGTTTTGCGCGAAGCGCACCAAAGAAGAATTATACGATGAAGGCCAAAAGCGCCGCATCGCCGTCACGCCGATCAACACCGCGGGCGAATTCATCGAGATGGAGCAGACCAAAGCACGCGGACTATTCGTTGACATGGAGCACCCGGTGATCGGCAAGTATAAGCAATTCGGCGTTGTGCCGCGGCTGATGGAAACTCCAGGCAGCATTTATCGACCCGCGCCGCTGCTCGGCGAGCACAACAAGGAAATTTACGTGGACGAGCTGGGCATGAACAACGACGATCTCGTCGCGCTCAGAGCCGAGGGAGTGATCTGAAGATAAACCGGAGTGATGGAGTAATGGAATATTGGAGTACTGCGTTTTTCCAATACACCATCACTGCAGTACTCCATTACTCCAATAGGAAAGAACTTTATGAGTAAGTTTGCCCTTGAAGGAATACGTGTCGTCGAGCTGACCACCGGCGCCGCTGGGCCGACCGTGGCGCGTGTGCTCGGCGAGTTCGGCGCGGAAGTGATTCGCTGCGAGACACGCCTGCGCGGTGACGGTCATCGCGGCGAAGACCCCAAGCTCTGGAACAAGAAACCCGACTTCATGAAGCTCCAGCGGGGCAAGAAATCTTTCACCGTCAACATGCAAACACCGAAAGGCCGCGAGCTTGTGCGTGAGCTGGTGAAAAAGTCCGACGTGCTCGTGGAAAACTTCGGCCTGGGCATTTTGGAAAAGTGGGGCCTCGACTGGCCGCAGCTTAAAGAGATCAATCCGCAAATAATTCTGATCCGCGTCAAAGGCATGGGCCGCACCGGTCCGCATGCCGCCGACCTCACCTACGGTCCCAACGTCGGCAACACCATGGGCTCGACGTATTTGTGGAATTATCCAAACGCTACGACGGCGACTGCCGAGCCGCGCACGCAGCATCCCGATTTCATGGGCGGCGTGACCGGCGCTTTCGGCGTTGTCTGCGCGCTGATTCAGCGCAAGAAGTCCGGCTTCGGCCAGTGGATCGACAGCGCGCAGCAGGAAATCGGCGCGTCGATTTTGGGGCCCAAATATCTCGAATACACGGTCAACAAACGCGAACCGAAACCGGAGGGCAATCGTAGCCTGATCGCGGCGCCTTACGGGCCCTATCAGTGCAAGGGGGACGACCGCTGGTGCGTGATCGCAGTTTACACCGATGACGAGTGGCAACGCTTCGGACGGTTGCTAGAAAAATCGGGCCTCAAAGCCGAGGAAAGATTCGCGACCCATCTGCAGCGCGTGCGTCACAAAGAAGAGTTGGACAAGTGGGTGACGAACTGGTCGCTGCAGCACGATCCGTATGAGGTGATGGAGGCATTGCAAAAAATCGGCATCTGCGCCGCCGTCGTCCAAGACGTGGAAGATCAATTCAAGCGCGACAAGCAATACGCCGCCACCGGCTATCTAGTAAGGTTGAACGAACCGGAAGCCGGCGAAGTCGTGACTGAAAATGTTCCCATGCGCATGTCGGAAACGCCCGGCAAAGTGCGCGGCCTCGCGCCCCTGATGGGCGAGCACACGCACGAGATCGCGCGCAACTTGCTCGGTCTCAGCGACGACGAAATAAGGAAGTTGGACGAAGAGAAGGTGCTGTATTAACAATCCAAAAGTCAAAGTTAAAAATTAAGATTTGCAACGGTTTTTATATTTCGTTTTTAATTTTGCCTTTCACAAGAAGGAGGAACAATGGCAGAAGCAGGACCCTTATGTGTTTACGAAAAGCGCGATCCGCACATCGCGATTGTTCGTCTCAACCGGCCGGAGAAAAAGAATGCGATCAGCCGCGATCTTTACTGGGCGCTCGATGAATGTTGGCAGAAAGCAAAAGCAGACGACGATGTTTGGTCGATTATCCTGACGGGGACTGCGGACGCTTTTTGCGTCGGCGGAGATCTGAAAGAGAATCTCGCGTTCGCCAGAGGTGAAATGAAAGGACCGAGATCCGGCCCGCGAGGTTATTCGAGCCTGCGCCCGCTGCAGATGCACAAGCCGATCATCGCCGCGATCAATGGCTACGCCGTCGGCGGTGGTTTCAGCCTCGCGTTGTCCTGTCACATTCGCTATTGCGTGCCGGCGTCGAAATTCGGCTGCTCTGAAGTACGCTGGTCGCTTTAAGCGGCCAGATGATCGACGCCGATACTGCTTTCCGCCTGGGACTGGTACAAAAGATTTGCGAACCGGAAAAGTTGATGGACGACTGTGTCGAGCTCGCCACGACGATCAATCGTAACGGCCGGCTGATCGCCGCACATACTGTGGAATTTATCGAAGACAAACTACTCTATGAGATTCAAGGATGGGAAAAAGGCTTCGAAGTGCACCGAGATTTCTACGCCCATCTGCGCCAGAGCAAAGACTACGACGAAGGTTCAGCGGCATTTTCGGAAAGACGCAAACCTGAATTCTCGCAAGAATTCTACGATGCTAAGACCAAACCGCCCGGAGTGCCGGATCCCGTTAAGTAACTTCCAGCCTCTCATGCCAATAAGAAGCGCTTGAACGATTTGGCCGTTCCGAACGTTCAAATCGTTCAAGCCGCCCGACCTTTCTCAAACTCTCATCTAATTGATTCCTGCAATATCTTCTGCGCCATGCTTACGACGCCACTCCGTCGGCGCTGGGCGAATTACCGATCCGCGCTCCATTGATATAATCAACGGCATTGACGTCGACAAAAGCCAGCATTTTCAACTGATCGACAAACCCGGCTCGCTCAAAACTGATCTGCACCGGCCCCTCAATCGGCTGACGATAGGTACCAAAAACTTTGTCCCAAAAAGGCCAGTCGGAAAAATTCCCCGCATGCACGTCGCGTTGATGGTGCAGGATATGCTCCTCCGGCCGCTGGATGAAATATCCCACCCACTTCGGCGTGCGCACGTTCCAGTGCGGAAACAACGTCATGAAAAACTGCAGAACGCCGGTCATAACGACCGCGCGCGGATCGAGTCCGAGCAAGAAGGCCGTAACTAAAATACTGAGTGTCGTGGAGACGATCACATCCAGCGGATGAGCCACCAAAGCGCTTGGAATATCGACGCGCGCGACACCATGGTGCAACTGATGCACCATTCGCCACAAAATCGAAAATCTGTGCTGGCAGCGGTGATACCAATAAGTTACGAACGTATTGGAAACGAACCAGATCGCTATCCCGCCGGCCACACCCAGGTGTTCGCCATTGAGCAATCGGTGCGCCCTCAACCATTTTCCGGGCACAACCAGAGACCACAGCTGCGCCAGGGAGATAAAAGCCACCATGACACCGGCGCCGATCCACAACCAACCACGATAAACGGGAAATTCGCGCGCAGGCCGCAATTTCTCCGCGCCCAACATGAAACCCACCGTCAAGACCATGACAAACATCACAACTCTTTGCGGCGAATCCATCACAAGCTCCGGGTTAGAATTTAAAACTCCGCTCGCGCGGGAAACTGAGCGGCCATCTTCAATCGTTTAAGCCTCATCCAACCAAATGCTTGCTGAAAAATTCCGTCGCCTTCGGCCAGGAAAGCGCCGCTGCATGGGGACGGTAATTGGTGGATCCGGTATTCACAAACGCGTGCGCCGCGCCGGAGTAGGTATGAAACTCGTGAGCTTTGCCGAATTTTGTAAGTTCGGCGGCGAGTTTGCGCATATCCTCCGGCGACGGATTTTTGTCTTCGGCGCCGAAGTGACCCTGGATCGGGCAATTGATCTCGCGCGTACGGTCGAACGGCGTTGGACCTTCGCCGAACGGCACCATCGTGCCGCCGCCGTAGAACATCACGCCGGCTTTCAAATCCTTGCTCGCGGCGGACATGAGATAAACCAGCCGCCCGCCCATGCAAAAACCGACGATGCCTAGCTTTCTCCTGTCGACTCTCGAATGGTTCTTTAAGAAGCCGATCGCGCCTTCGATGTCCTTGATGATCGACGGGTCGCGCAAGCGCGCTTTGCGTGTCAGGTTGTCGTCTTTGCAGTCAGGGCCATCGCGGTGATAAAGGTTGGGCGCCACCGCGGCGTAACCTTGAAGTGCTAGCATCTGCGTCGTGTCTTTGATGAAATTTTCCAGTCCCGACTGTCCGTGAACTACGACGATGCCCGGCACTGGGCCTCCGCTTTCCGGGACACTCAGATATAGCGGCATATTACTGCCATCGACGTTCGCGCTTTGCCAGGAGCTCGGCATGCTCTACCTCCAAAAGAATTTCGCTCTAATAACTACGTGTTCCTAGATAAACACAGCCTCTCGACCCGGGTCAAGGTTAGATCTGACAAAAAAATGTTCGCGCATGACGCCAACCCTGACAAGCAATCCACCTGGGTTGCTGAATTCGGACTATCAGTGCTAAAAATAGTCAGTAATCCGAAATCGAACATCTAAATCTCCCTAAAATGCTCTCACAAGAAGAAAACGATCTGATAACCCGTACGGGACCGGGCACACCCGGCGGGAATTTGCTGCGACAATATTGGCAACCCGTTGCGCTCGCGGAAGAGCTGCCCGAGAACGGCGCGCCTCTACCGATCAAAATCATGGGCGAGGATCTGGTTCTGTTTCGTGACGACCAGAGCCAACTCGGCTTGATTGGATTGCACTGCTCGCACCGCCGCGCTGACCTGAGTTATGGGCGCGTGGAGAACGGCGGTTTACGATGTCTTTATCACGGCTGGCTTTACGATCGGCACGGCAACTGCCTCGAACAGCCGTGCGAACCTCCACAGAAAAGGTTTTGCGAGAAAGTTCATCACCCGGCATATCCATGCGAAGAGCGGACAGGCATTGTTTTCACGTACATGGGACCGGGCGAGCCGCCGCTCTTTCCGGCGTACGAACCGTTCCTCGCGCCTCCGGGCCATGTGCTCGTGACTAAAATTTTTCACGAGTGCAATTACTTTCAGGCCAACGAAGGCAACCTCGATCCCAGTCACGTGTCTTATCTGCACCGCCAAGCCAATGTGCCAGAGAATTTGAAACGACCGGTCGAAGGCAGTGATGGCAAACTGCCGCTCGCGCTCTACGAAGCCGACATGGCGCCGCACATCGACGTCGAAGAAACCGATTACGGCGTGCGCATCCTTTCGACGCGCACTACCGAGAAGAATCGGA
>VBKX01000309.1 GCA_005879435.1 Deltaproteobacteria bacterium | reverse complement strand
TCTTGACCATGGTTTCCGAATTGGCGCGATGGGACGAGCCCGTTGCCGAGCCATGGTCATGCTCGCCGACAATCACCAAGGTCGGCTGCTCGATCTCCTTGAGCCGCGCGCTCAGATCACAGGCTTGGCGCGCCACAACGTGACGCAGATAGTCTTCCAAGGTCGGCAAATTATTCATGCGAATTCGCAGGAAGCGTTCCACTTGATCGGGATGCCGCTGGATATATTCCGTGGTCTAACCCACTTCGAGAGTATGCTCCCGCACATATTTTGCGTATCCCCATTCAGCCATTTCTTTGCACATCTTAAACGGGATCGGCGGTGCGCCGGGAACGCCCGGACCCACCGACGCGACGATAAGCTTCTTAACTTTCTCGGGATACTTGAGTGCCATCAGCATCGCCACGCGGCCGCCCATGGAGTGGCCCAGCACGATCGTGGGACCGGCGTTCAAGTGATCCAAGATTGCGACAGCGTCGTCGACAAAATCTTCGCAGGAGTATTGTATCGTCGGCTTACTCGATTTCCCGGTGCCACGATAGTCGTGCGTGATGACCCTATGATCGCGAGAGAACTCCGGAACTTGATAAGTACTCCAGATATCGCCGGCACAAGCGGTCTCGCTGAAGAAGAGGAAAGGAGTGCCGCTGCCGTAAACTTCGAAATAGACTTCAATGTCGTCACGGTTTAAGGAAGACATCAACATCCAGCTGATCGAAGAGCGGGACCTTATTCGTCGCGCAACGGACAAATAGTCTGTGCTTTAGACTTCGACGATATCTCCCTTGGTGCTTTCGACAAAAGACAATACTTCGCTACGTTCCTGTTGCGGAACCTGGAACGCATCGAGCGTCGCGTTGAGATGGCCGATAAAATTCGCCCAATCGCCGCCGCTGATCTTCATTCCCTTGTGCGACAGCGCCATATCGCGTCCGGTATAATAGATGGGTCCACCGGCACGGGCGCATAGAAAATCGATCAAAAACTGCTTTTCGCGCTGCACACCATCATCCCCGCGGTTTTGCCAGAATCGTCCCAGGCGCTGGTCGTCCTTTAGGCGCGGGAGGAGATTCTCGACTACCGCGGTAATTGCATCGTAACCCCCAAGACGGGCGTAAAGACTCTTTTCTTGTTCTGCCATAATGGACTCCTTTGGGAAGTTTTTCTAACTTCTGTTTGGCTCTCAATGAGAGAACCTTTCGAAAAGGTTCAAACGAACGGCCGTTGACGCACAACGTATTTCTATGGCCTTTGGGGTGTGCCGGCAAGCGGTCCGAGGAAAATCAGCCGGGCCGGCGACCTTGGCGTAGGCGACGACGCGTGACACCGCCTGACCCGCGCGAAATGCCGATCGCGTGACAGCTATCTCGTTAGGCATACTGTAAGAGATTTTGCATCAGTTGATTATGGGGATAGCAGAGAGGCCGGTTAACGACAAGCAGAATCCGGCGTTTGCGAATCCGAGGATGGAAGTTGACAAAAACGGCGGCAAAATGGATGTTGGCGTGAAGAAGAGAATCTAACCGAGGTCCATGCCCATGCAGCGCACCCAATTCATCGTTGTCCGTCATGGCGAGACTGAGTGGAACATCAGGGGAATTCGTCAAGGCAATCTCGATAGTCGATTGACGGAGAAAGGGATGGCCCAAGCAAAGGCCTTGGCGCAGCGGCTGGCGCGGGAAAAATTTTCCGCGCTCTACAGTAGCGATCTCGGCCGGGCCGTGCACACCGCAAAGGAGATTGCCGCGCTCACGGGTCATGAGATTATTACGGACGCGCGATTACGTGAACGTCACTTGGGAATCTTTCAGGGACTGAATGGCGACGAAATTGTCGCGAAGTATCCGGAAGAGCGGCGTCAGTTTCGCACGATGGGACCGGACTACGTGATCCCGGGCGGCGAAAGCATGCGCCAGCAAGTCTCGCGTAACGTCGCCTACCTAAATGAGCTGGCGGCGAAACATCACGGCGAGCAGGTCGTCGTCGTCACTCATGGCGGTGTGGTCAGCGGTTTTTTTCGTCATACGTTGGAGATTCCGCTGGAGGCGCCGCGGCGTTTTGAATTCGTCAACGCCGGCATCAACGTGTTTGCGCGGGAGGAAGAAATCTGGATGCTTCTGACTTGGGGCGACGTGAGCCATTTGGCGCCGGGCGCGGCGAGCGAGGGGGACGATCCATAACGCCGCCTTGCGGCGGCGGTTCCAAACGTTCCAGTTGCCGCTGCGCAGCAGTCCCAAAGGTTCCAGTCGTTCAAGCTGTTCGGTTTAGAGTCGACAATCTCGCGTCCGGGGGCAAACGACTGGAACCACTGAAACGATTGGAACTATTGAAACCCTCACGCCGCACTCGAGCGTTTCTCCATCTTGATCGTGAAACCGGGCTGTTTGATATAAACCTGATTCGATTCCTTGCGCTTCGATAATTGCTCGATGATTTTCACTAACGGCTGGGTGGCGTCGAGATATTCGCGTGGTTTGCCGTGATCGGGCAGAGCTCTTACGTAATCCTCGCCGGCGAAGTAGTGCAAAATTAGATCTTCGTCGGAAAGGTGCACGCCGTATTTCTGGCGTATTTCCTGCAGCGTCGGCTCCGGTTGTTCCCAGTGCGTCCATTCTTTGGCGCGCGGGCGACTAAGAATCTTGTCTCTCACGTCCGGGTCCATGAATTCGACGGCTTCTTTGCCCCAGATCCCCAGGGCGTACTGAATATTCTGGTCGGGGACTTCTTTATAACGCTCGCCGACGATGACGTTAATCGCGGCTTGCGTGCCGACGAACTGCGACAGCGGCGTAACCATGATCGGATAACCGAACTCGGCGCGCACGCGGCCGGCTTCTTCCAGCGCCGCTTCCATCTTGTGTTCCATGCCGACGATCTTGAGCTGGTGGCGCATGTTGGAAATCATGCCGCCGGGAACTTGATGCCCGTAAAGTGTGTGATCGTACTCCACCGGCTTTCCGATCGGCAAGCCGTCCCTAATTGCGACTGCGGTAAAATGCTTAACTACGGGTTCCAGTGGTTTCAGATCGACTTGGGGCGCGTAGCCGAGAGCTCTCAAATTGCTCGCGATGTTGAACACCGACGGCTGCGATGAGCCGTTGGCTAGCGGCGGAATGGCAGTGTGCAGGATGCGCATGCCGAGCTTGACACCTTCGAGGTAGTTGAGCGGCGCTTGGCCGCTGTTGCAATGGGCGTGAAACTCGACGGGAATTTTGCCGGCAGCTTTGAGCACCACCGGTATCAAAGTGCGCGCCCGTTCCGGCGACAGCAAGCCGCCGACGTCCTTAAAGCAAATGCGCCAGGGTTTCGCCGCCGCGGCTTCCTTGGCTTTCCGCGCGTAGTATTCGTCGCTGTGGCGCGGCGAGACCGAGTAGATCAGGTTCGCCACCGTGTCCATGCCATGTTTTTTTAGATCGTCGATTTCCGCTTCAAACGCGGTGTAGTCGTTCCAGCAGTTCGACGTGCGGGTCAGCGTCAGACCGTAGGAAACCAGCCGTTCGACCAAGAGCTTCAGGATGCAGTGCGGCGTCTTCTCGAAGGCGCTGTGCATGCCGCCGTGGTAGCGCAGGCGGGTTTTCTTGATCCGCTGGGTGCCTTCCTTGAGCCAGTACCAGGGGTTTTCTTTGTGCTCGCGGACGTATTTTTTGAAGATCACGCTCAAAAAAAACTCCATCGATTCGAAGCCCGCTTCGTCCATATGCGGCAGCGCCGGCAGCATGGCGCCGATTTTCATATTAAGCGCCCAGAGGCTCTGGTTGCCATCGCGCACGGTGGTGTCGATAAATCGGACTTCTTGGCTCATGCTCCCTCCAAAAAACGTTCAAATCGTTCAAGCCGTTCCAATCGTTCAAAAAGTTATTCGGAACGGGGAACAAAATTGGTGAAAACCGGCTAGAGACTGACTTTGCCGCTTATTATCTGTATAAATTCTTATGCCATAGATCAAATGACGAGGGCGCTACGATGAAATCTTCTCGCAAAGAGCTTTGGTTCAATACGCCGACGCGGCTGGCGTTCGTCAATATTACCGGCCAAGTGCAGGAGTGCATTCGTGACAGCGGTGTCAAAGAAGGGCTTGCGCTGGTCAACGCCATGCACATCACCGCGTCGGTGTTTATCAATGAGTCGGGTTTGCATCATGATTACACCATCTGGCTAGAGGAGCTCGCGCCCCATGAGCCGCTCAAGCAGTATCGCCATCACGATACCGGCGAGGACAACGCCGACGCCCATATCAGGCGACAAGTAATGGGGCGCGAAGTGGTCGTGGCGATCACCGACGGCAAACTCGACTTCGGTCCGTGGGAGCAGATTTTCTACG
>VBKX01000312.1:609-3434 GCA_005879435.1 Deltaproteobacteria bacterium | reverse complement strand
GAATATCGATGGGCGGAAGGAAAGTATGAGCGTTTTCCTGCGCTCATCGCCGAGTTGATCGCCTCGAAGGTCGACGTGATCGTTGCCGCCGGCACACCCGCCACCCAGGCGTATCAGAAGGCGAGGACGTCGATTCCTCTCGTCATGGTAGCGGTCGGAGATCCGGTCGGCACCGGCATCGTCGCCTCCCTCAACCGGCCCGGCGGGAGCATCACCGGGCTGACCTCGATTTCACCCGAGCTGGAGGGTAAACGGATAGAGCTCCTCAGGGAAGTAATTCCCAAACTGTCACACATCGCCGTTCTCTGGAATCCCAAGAATGCATTTCATGCGATCGAAAATAAGGAAGTGGAGACGGCAGCAGCGGCGTTGCGAATGAAAGTGCTGTACCTCGCTGTAGAAGCCCAGGAGCAGATCGGCAATGCGTTTGCGCAGATCCTCAAAGAGCGACCAGGGGCGTTGCTCGTGTTAGCGGATCGTGTTTTCTTGCACAACCGCGCGCTGATCATGGATTTTGCCACCAAACACCATTTGCCAGGGGTGTATGCATACGTCGAGTTGGTCGAGGCCGGCGGCTTGATGTCCTATGGACCTAACTACGGGGATATGCACAGGCGGGCGGCAACGTATGTGGACAAGATCCTGAAGGGCACGAAGCCCACTGACTTGCCGGTGGAACGGCCGATGAAATTCGAGCTTATCGTCAATCTCAAGGCGGCGAAACAAATCGGCGTGATGATCCCGCAGTCCGTCCTGTTTCGGGCGGACAAAGTGATTCGCTAGGCGTGAGTAGTGAGGCGTAAGGCGTGAAGAGGAAAATGCAGAATAAAATTTTTGTCTTGCTGCTTTGCGCTTTCCTCTTGGTGCTGAGTCTTGCTGCCACCGCACGCCCTGCTTTAGCGCTGGGACCGTGGAAGGCGCAGATCGTCGACGCTGAATCCAAGCAGCCTGTTAACAATGTCGTCGTGCTTGCGGTGTGGACCAAGGTCACTCTCGTGCCCGAAGGTAGTGTAAATTTTTACTATTACGACTCGGTGGAGACAATGGCCGATCAGGAGGGCCGGTTTACTATCGCCGAGCGCGATTATTCCAGGTTCGACGCCCACGTTTTAGCAGAACCGGAGCTCTTCTTCTTCAAACCGGGCTACGGTCAATGGCGCTTCCAGGGCGAGGAAATCTGGCTTAAGCTCGACGCTGATGAGAAGCGAAAGCGGTATGCCGAAGCGGGAAAACTCTTTGGCAGCACCGGCGTGGTGATCGAGATGCCGCCGCTCAAGACGCGAGAGGAGCGCGCGCGGTATTACCGGGATCGAATTCAGCCCTATGGCGTGCCGTTGGAACAAAAGCGCGCATGGCTGGAGACGGATAGAGTGGAGCGGGAACATTTAGGGTTATGATCGGAACATTCGGACCAATGAGCCGAAGGAACGGACTTGGCCAACGAGCGAGCGAGCGGAGACCGCAGAAAGTACGCGGCAACCGGAACCGGCGAATGTCAATAAAAATCTCCATCCCACCGCGATGAAATGATATGTTGTTCTCGCCTATGACCCATTGGAAAGAAAAACTTCCGCAATGGCTATCTCGCCGCGGCACCGAGCCCCCGCGCCGCGGCCGCCTGGTGCGCGATTATTTTCTGGTTTCCGTGGTGCTCATCGGCGGCGGCTTGATCACCAGCGGCCTCGTCGAGATTTATTTCCGCTATCACGAGAGCCGGGAGCAGCTGGCTCTCCAGCAGAAAGAAATCGCTTCCGGCGCGGCCTTCAAGATCGAACACTTCGTCCAAGAGATCCATAACGTGCTCAAAGGCGCGACCAAGAGCCGAGACATCGCGCCGCGGGGACTTACGCCGGACTTCCGCTTCGAGCTGGAAAAGCTCCTGCTGATTGCGCCGGCGATCACCGAGGCAGTGGCGCTCAACCAAGAGGGTGTGATCCAGGTGCAAGCTTCGCGGCTGCGCACCGTTTTGCCGGACGCCAAGAAAAATCTCGCGACCGTAGAAGCGTTCAAGCAAGCGAGAGAGGGCAAGTCCTATTTCGGTCGCGTCTACTTTGTGCGCGGCTCCGAGCCTTATATGACGATCGCGGTACCCATCGAGCGCTTTGCCGGCGACGTGATCGGCGTGCTGCATGCGGAGGTCAACCTCAAGTACATCGGCGACGTGGTGTCGAGCCTCACGATCGGCAAGGCGGGGTACGCCTATGTCATCAGCCGTGGCGGCGAGCTGATCGCCCATCCCGACATCAGCCTGGTTTTGCAACGGCGTAATATCCGCGAAGTCGCCGCCGCGAGAGCAGCCTTCGACAGCGCTCCCGCCGCTCCCGGCCGCATCGCCATTGTCGCACCGAATATTCAAGGCAAAGAAGTGTTGAGCTCCTATGCGCTCGTGCCGGGGCTCGAATGGGCGATCATCGTCGACCGTCCCGTCGAAGAAGCCTACGAAGCGCTCTACGCCTCGATGCTGCGAACCTCTATCTTGTTCTTGATCGGTCTCGGCATGGCGTTGATCGCCAGCTTCTTTCTGGCGCGACGCGTGGTCTACCCATTGCGCCGATTGCGTGAAGGTGTCGAACGCATCGGCACCGGCGATCTCGGCTATCGTCTCAATCTGAAAAGCGGCGACGAGATCGAAGTGCTGGCCGACGAATTCAACAAGATGACAACTCAGCTCCAGGAGTCCTACACCAACCTGGAGCAAAAGATCGAAGACCGCACGCGTGAGTTGACTGAATCATTAGAGCAGCAAACAGCGACGAGTGAGATTCTTGGGGTCATCGCCAGCTCGCCGACCGATATTCAGCCCGTTCTCGACGTCGTCGCGGAAC
>VBKX01000312.1:0-566 GCA_005879435.1 Deltaproteobacteria bacterium | reverse complement strand
GCTCTTCAGCGTGTTGCCGGACACGGCTCGATTCCGTTCGCCACGGCGCTTCCGACGATCACTCGTGGGACACCTGCGGGTCGAGCGATAATCGACAAGACGACGATTCACGTCCCTGATCTCGTGCTAGGGGTGGAAGAAGAGTTCCCTGGATCGAAATCCAGACAACAGGTGAGCGGCGCACGGACGTTTTTGGCTACGCCTCTGATCCGAGAAGGGACACCCATTGGCGTGATCAACATCCGCCGTACGGTGGTCCGTCCGTTCAATGACAAGCAAATCGCTCTTCTTAAGACATTCGCCGACCAAGCCGTTATCGCCATCGAGAACGTTCGGCTCTTTCAAGAATTGCAGGCGAAAAACCGTGAGATCACCGAGTCGTTGGAACAGCAGACAGCCACGGGTGAAGTTCTGCGCGTGATTAGCAGCTCACCGACTGACGTTCAACCCGTCTTCGACACGATCCTCGTGGATTCTTTGCGAATCTGTGAAGCCCACTATGGAGGAATCTTCCGTTTTGACGGTGAGGCCTTCCATCATGCCGCAACCACCAATGTATCGCCGGA
>VBKX01000311.1:19136-30244 GCA_005879435.1 Deltaproteobacteria bacterium | reverse complement strand
TCACCCGACCGCTCGGTCCGGTTCTGAGTCGATCCATACGATTGGGAAGTGAAAAATTTCTTAGAGAAGCTTGGGATACGAATCTCATCGTATCAGCGCGCCGGGGGGTACCGGTTTAGATACCACCCAGCACGATTACAGAAAGACTTCGATCGAGCGGTTCATGAATGTAGGAGTATCGGTGAAAATTCTGGCGCTGGTTCTGACCATCGTTTTGCTTGCCGGCTGTTCCAAGGAGTCCAAGGACTCCTCGGGAAAAGACGCCGACGCGGAAAGAGGCAGGGCCGCGTACCTCGCAAACTGCGTAGCTTGTCACAACAACGATCCATCGAAGGATGGACCCATCGGCCCCGCCCTTAAGGGGTCTTCGAAAGAATTGATCGAATCGCGAGTCTTGAGCACCTCCTACCCGCCGAACTACAAGCCCAAGAGGCCCACCAAGGTCATGCCGCAGTTTCCCTTCTTGAAAGATGAGATCCCGTACTTGGCGGCTTACCTGCGCTAGACCCAGGGCCGGTTAGGTTAGCGCAAGTGTTATCAAGAACAGGATAGCCGTCAATAGAAAGCCTACCCACAGTGTCCCTTTCACGGAATCCAGCGGCACCTTCGTCGGCCCCTGAGTCCCGAGCAAAGCGTTGCATTCGACTGCGCCGATAATAACGATCACCAGCAGCCAAAAAAGTGCCCGGGAGTCGGATTGATGGACCATGGGAGAGTAGTGACTAGCCGCGCCCATATATAACAACATGGGGATCGAGAAAACGGTATTGGTTCTCGAAGTCAGCGCGGCGCGACGACCCGCGCCAGCGGCGGCCGGCAATGCCTGACCGCCCCCGGCCACCTGATTCGCAGAAGCGATTACGATCTGCTGATTAGGCCAGATCACGAGCCAAACGTTGAGAAACATGAGGGTGCCCATCAGACCGCCCACGGTTATGGTCACGCCGTAAGAGGATGAATAGAATAGCGCACCGCCCATTTCGCCCATCCGCATGATATAGATCAAGATACCCGCGAGAAAAGTGAACATCGCGCCCCATCGGAACCACCAAAGCGCCCGTGGGACGAGCTTTTGAATTGCCGCCGTCCTGATCCCGGCCTCAGTCTCGGCGAAAAATGGAGTCTGAACGAAATTAAAATAATAAAGAATCCCAATCCACGTGATACCAGATAGAAAATGCACCCACCGAAGCATAAACAAGGTAAACTCCATGTCTCTCCCCTCCTTCTACGCGCCTTGGAAATATATCAAGTGAGCAAAACCTGAACGTTGCTTGGCGTTTATATATTCGGGGTTGCTTGTTATTGTCAAGAAAAAAACCTCCACGATTGTTGCCGCCGCCGAGCGAATTTAGTGTTGCATTGCAGAAATCAGGTGCGCTCAGGCGGTGCGCGTCGACGATTCAGCCAAACGCTCCTCATCGCGGTCAGTTTGGCTTGACCAATCCCGTGATCTATGCCATTTTCCTGCTAGATTTTTAACCGCTACGTGGAGTTTTTCTGATTCAAGAAACCAAATCGAAAAGACTACAATCCGCTTCCACAATCGTACCTGATGCCGGGCGAAAGATTCCTTTGCTACACGGGGCCAACGATCCGTTCGGTTGCGTCAGTGAGGCGTTGCAGCTTGTCGAAGAAAATTTGGCTCGCGCGGTTCGATCTCGCGAACCAGCCCTCACGGATATATCGACTCATCTCATCGACAGCGGCGGGAAGCGGGTGCGGCCGATGGTCACCCTCTTGGCATATTTTGCGTTTGGCGGCCAACGTACGCAAGACATCGTCGATATCGCAACGGCCATCGAACTCATCCATACCGCGACGTTACTGCACGACGATATCATCGATGGCGCCGAAACGCGTCGCGGTAAAGAGTCGGCCTTCAAGAAATTCGGCCTCAAGTCCACTCTAGTCGCCGGAGATTTTCTCTTCATCAAGGCTTTTGAATTCGCCGGTAAATTCGACGAGAGCGTGGTGCAGTGGACTGCCGACGCCTGCACGCTCTTGACCGAAGGGGAAATTCTGCAAGGCCACTTCAATCGGAACCGGGCGGTGACGATCGACGATTACCTGGAGATCGTCAAACGGAAAACCGCTTCGCTCTTCCACACCGGAGCCAAGGTCGGAGCCTACCTCGCAGGCGCTCCGTCGTCCTTCGTCGACGAAGCCGAACGCTACGGGCTCAATATGGGCATCGCGTTTCAGATCGTCGATGACATTCTCGACGTGGTGGGTCACGTCGATCTTCTAGGTAAACCCATCGGCATGGACCTGCGTGATGGCAATCCCGCGCTACCGATCATCCTAGCGGTCCTCAACGGCGACTCCGCGGTGTGCGACGCGTTCGAAAGTGGCAAGCCGAGCGAAGCACAAATCGCCGAAGCGCTTGCCGCGATCAAAACAGGCGCTGCGATTCAGGAAGCGAAATCGCTTTCGAAACGCTACGCTAAGGAAGCCCTGAAATCGGTGAAAAAACTACCGCCATCGATGTACCGCAACGGACTCAAAACTCTCGTCCAACTGATCATCGATCGAGATTTCTAACTCCATTGTTTGCCGTCACGCTGTGCCTATCCTAAGCATCCCAGCCGATGTCCGCCGTTAACGCTTCGCGCGACCGATCCGTTCAGAATATGTTCGATCGGATTGCGGGTCGCTATGACTTGCTCAATCGCGTCATCAGCTTTCGCCTCGACACCCGGTGGAGGCGCCAAGCCATTCGCGCTGCCCTCACGGGCGCGCGCCCTCGCATCCTCGATATCGGCACCGGAACCGGTGACTTGGTTTTGAACGCCGCCGCGACCGCCAAGGGCAATGGGCACTTCGTTGGATTGGATTTCTCGCTGCAAATGTTAAATCTAGCGCAAGCTAAGCGGGCGCGCACACGGTACGCTGCGAGCACCGCTTTCGTCATGGGCAGCGCCATGTTCGCGCCCTTTAAGAACTCCATTTTTGACGGCGCGATCACATCATTTGTGCTGCGCAACGTCTCCGATCTGCCGCTATTCTTCGCGGAGTCGTTTCGCGTGCTCAAGCCCGGCGGCAAATTTGTCTCGCTGGATATGTTTCCTCCCGCCGCGAGCTGGTTCGCCGAGCTGTACTCAATCTATTTTTATTGTTTAGTGCCGTCCATTGGCGGATGGCTCTCGCACGATCGCAAGGCCTACCAATACCTCTCCGATTCGGTGCGCCAGTTTCATCCACCCGAGAAGGTGGCGCAACTTATCCGAGAAGCCGGTTTCGAGCACGTCGCCGTGCGAAAGTTCTTGAGCGGCGCGGTTTGTATGCACGTCGCCAATAAACCCAGTGGGCCGGCGCGCTGAATGTAACTCGATGCAAGGATTTTCCAGCAGTTTTCTTATTTTCTTTTATCAAGTGGCCTTGGGCGGCCTTTTCGCCTTGGCGGGAACGCCGTTTCACGAGATCGAGCGAGCTTTTTATAAATCGACGGCCGCCGTTCTGTATGTCATCGCCTTGCTTGGTTTATGGGGCAAAAGCCCGATCTACTGGCACAGCCTATCGCAACGTTTGAGCTGGGGAATAGGGCTCGAAGTCTGTTTTCACGTTGCGTTCGTTATTTTTTTTTCCTCTTACATGCTCTCCTTGTGGACTGAAAACCAGGCTTTTCGGGCGCGCAGCTTTGCGTCAGCCGTTCTTGCCGGTTCAGTCGGTTTGATTCTCAGCGCCCACAACTTTTACAACGCGGCTCTTATTTCGATTGAGACCGTGGTCTATCCCACTACGTTTTTTATATCTTCTCTGCTGCTCGGCAGCGTCACCGTCGGCATGCTGATCGGCCATTGGTATCTAATCGATACCGGGCAGAGCCTGGATCCCTTTATTCGAACTTATCGATTCTTCGTGATGGCGTTAATCGCACAATGCGCGTCTTTGGCACTATCGCCGCTCATCCTCTATTTGTTTGGAACCCCGCAAACCGCCATTGCCATGCAGCGCCTATGGCAACATCATGCGACGCTGTTGATCACGCGTGCGATGATCGGCCAGGTGGCGCCGCTGATCCTGTCTTGGATGATCTGGCGTACGTTGCTTATACCGCACACCATGGCCGCCACCGGTTTATTTTATATCGCGTTATTGGGAGTGTTCGTCGGAGAGATCTTGGGACGGCAGATTCTTGCCTTAACTTCGCTGCCCTTCTGAATCGGGCGCGCCGATGTCACTTTTCGTCTTTGGATAAGTCTTTAGCTTCGTCACTCGCAGACCCGCTGAAGTCCACCCTAAATCGTAACCCACCGGCTCACCGACATTTAAGTCGAGCGGCGATTTTGCTTCGCCCAAAAGCAGCACCAATTCGTACGAGAAAGTCAATTCGCGACCGCTCTCGGTTCTGACCACGCCGGTATTGTTCGACGGGAAAAGTTTTGTGATCACTCCCTGGTGGTAAAAATCCCCCCGTGCCGACTTCAAAGGGTCTTTGTCTTCAGGGACCATTTTGGGACTAGCCTTTAACTTGGGCCGAGCCCGAGCTGAATCTCATCTATTACATTAAAACCTGACGGTTTGTTAATCCACCACCGTACAATTGTTGATCACGCCTAACCGATAGGTTGTTTCTGCGAAGCGATGCGGTTTTGTAGTTCCATAAGGCCATCGAGTACAGCTTCAGGCCGAGGTGGGCACCCGGGCACATAAACGTCGACCGGGATAATCCGGTCGATACCCTGCACCGTGGCGTAGTTGTCGTAAAACCCGCCGCTGGCAGCGCAGGCGCCAAAAGCCATAACCCACTTAGGCTCGGACATCTGTTCATAGACTCGTTTCAAGACCGGAGATAGTTTATGGTTCACGGTCCCGATCACCATGAGCAAATCGGCTTGTCGCGGACTGAACCGCGGCAATAGCGCGCCGAAACGATCGATATCGTAGGGTGACATCGACAATGACATGTATTCCATCGCACAGCAGGCCGTCGCGAAGGGATACGGAAAAAGCGAATATTTCCGTGCCCATCCGACGGCCTTATCTAAGCGCGTAAGCACCACCGTTTCCGCGAGTAACTTATCCTGCCCATAACGCGCAGTGGTTGCAGTTTTTATCGGACCCATAGTAAACGGCTTGTTGCCTCAGGTTAGGATACATTCATTGCATTTCTCGCCTCAATAGGAAACTACAATTTTTACCCCGATTAGACAAACCGCGCAACAACGAGCGGAAAACAGTGGACGGAGGATGCGAGACTTTTTGTCTCGATCTGCACGTGCGACCACCTGTCGGAAAATCGAGAGAAAAATGCTGGAGAGTACTGGAATGATTCAAATTCATCACGCCAAGCACCATCGGCGGATCGGGTGCATGCTTGGCGTGATGCCAGGTCTCAACCCGTTTATTTTTTTACAACGTTAACGGCTTGCGGACCCTTGTCGCCCTGGGCGATTTCGAAATCGACGCTTTCGCCTTCGTTGAGGGATTTGAATCCCTCCCCCTGAATCGCGCTGTAATGAACAAAGACATCGCCCCCACCTTCTTTTTCTATGAAGCCGTATCCCTTCGCATTGTTAAACCATTTCACCTTACCGGATGCCATTGAACCTCCTCACACGCAAAGCCCGTTAAAAAATTAGCCCGCCTCAATTCCGTGAATTTCAGCTTATTCTTCTCTTTATTGATTCGACCCTAGCGAAAGCTTTGGCGCGCTCCTCAATCTCACGGCTAGGTTGCGAACAAAAAACAGCAGAGAGAAACTGAAATTTGCCGGGGCGAGATTAGGAAAACCTGGCCACAATTGTCAAGAAAAAAATTACCGGTCGATTTCAACCGGTGATCGCTCTCTCCAAGTTGTGAATTGATGTAAACCCGGAGAAAGGCAAGGTTTGAAAGTTTTGATAACCAGATCCTCTGACCGATCGACGACTAATTGCCGGGCCTAGCCGAATAGGATGGAGAGAGTATACATACTTTGCTTTAGCCTGGGTCGAGTCTGAGCAATTCCGGTCGTTGGGATTAGATTAGGGGGGGCAAACTTCGGCGAAACAGATCCGAGTTATGTCGGCGAATAAGCAAAGCTTAGCTTACGTAATTAAGCATAAGATCTTGATATATCTGTTTAAATTCTAAACAATCTTGACCTTAGGCAAATTTTCCGTTATAAGTAGAGGCGTTAGCCTTATAATCTTTTAGGCATGATTAAAGCGTCCCAAGTTCGTTAGATGAAACAAGGCCACTGAATGGCGATTTATACCTCATTTTCAAAAAGGGAAATTACCAGGCTCGTCGATGAGTTTGCGCTGGGCGAACTCGTGTCTTACAGCGGTATGCGCACGGGCTCCGTAAATACCCACTACCTTATTGAGACAAAGCGCGCAAAATTTTTTGCTAAAATCGATGAAGTCAAAAGCGAAGTTGAGGTAAAACAAGAAGTTGACCTATTACTCCACTTGAGAAAACAAAATTTTCCGTGTCTTCAGCCGCTCAAGACCAAAAGCGGCAGGTATCACCTGGAATTTCAAGGAAAGTGCGTAACTGTGACGCGCCATCTCGATGGCGTCGAATTGCCGGTGGAATCCATAACCGGTACACACTTGAGCGCATTGGGTCATGCTCTTGCCAACTTGCATTTAATCGGTCGAAGCTACAAAAAAGGCATCGATAATCGATTCGGTTTCAATCGAATCGTCGCGATTTATCGGGACGTTCGTCGGCAGTTGCCTACACACTTGAAAAATATCGTAAGGGTTTTAGATGACGAGTTCTCATACCTAGAGAACTACCTTGATAATAACCTGCCAAAGGGGATTATTCACGGCGACTTGTTCCCCGATAACGTAAAATTCAAAGGGAACCGCCTCACCGGCGTGATGGATTTTGAAGCCGCTTGCCGGGGCAAGTTAATTTACGATCTGGCCACTGCGGTCAATGCGCTCTGCTTTCTCGATGATCGCTATCGCATCGACAGATTTGAAGCCTTGATCGCCGGCTATGAGAGCTTACGGCCGCTCTCACTACCAGAATGGGATTCATTTCCGAACGAATTACGTTTTTCGGCTTTGCGCTTTACGGTAACCCGGATTAAGGACTTTTACCTTCGCAGTGCAGATGATAGCCAGCGCGTCTATAAAGACTTCAAAGAATTTTATGACCGTTTGTTGATTCTACGACGTGAAAAAAGCGGCGGGATGGAAGACATCTTGTTAGCCATGGCAACCGGCTATGACTATCGCAAATATCAAAAATCTAAGCCCTCTAAATAGTCAATGCAAATCCCATTAGCCTTGCTCGCCAGTGGCCCTCTCCAACAGGCGTTGGACTTTTACTTGAGTGTCTCGACGAATGAGGTAGACCATCGCCGCTAATGTCAAAATCGCGCCAATAATGAATAACGCCCGCCCTCCCATTAGAACGATATAAAAAAAATTGAGCTTCACTCTCGCGCCGTTGTATTTCTCACGATCTTCATTGATGCGCCGAAGAACTTCTTCGTTTTTTTGGTGATCCAGTTGTTGAAAATTGCGGTAACTTTCCTCCAACCCGGTGCGCGCCGTCTTGTACAACAGGGCTTGGTACTTGGAGGATTCGATTGCCCCTACGGTCCAATTACCAATGCCCATCACGAGGCAAACGATCCCCGAAACCACGAGATAACTGGAATACATTTCGCGCACTTTCACGATAATACTCTCCTCAAAACAGCATACCGGGCATGCGCTTGTTTTTCCACCATCCCGGTGATCGTTGCACGGACCCACGGAGTAGCTTCGGATTCTGCCAATGAGCCGTTATGTCGTTGGCGATATTCATGGCTGCGTTGACGAGTTACGTCGTTTGATCGAGACATTGCCCCTTGCGCGCGATGACCGCTTGGTCTTTCTGGGTGACTACATTGATCGCGGCCCGGATTCCTCAGGTGTAGTTTCCTATTTGATATCGCTTCAAAAGCAATGCAACGATTTTGAACTTGTATTTTTAAAAGGTAACCATGAGGACATGCTTTTGTCTTACCTCGGGTTAAACGGCCAACACGGCGACATGTTCCTGATCAATGGCGGCAAAGCGACGCTGGCTAGCTATGGGCTTACAGCGGACAGATTTTCGGCGCCGCAAGCTTTGTTGGCAATCCCAGCCGAACACTTGCATTTTTTTGAAGGTCTCGAAAGGTATTATTCCATGGACTCGTTCCTGTGCGTACACGCCGGGATTCACCCGCAAAAATCTATCGCAGAGCAAACTGACGAGGACTTATTCTGGATCCGCAACGCATTCATTTTCAACTCTCATGGTCTTCCCTATACCGTCCTGTTCGGACACACTCCCCAGGCGGCCGTTTTATACGATCTTCCCTACAAAGTTGGCTTAGACACCGGACTGGTATACGGCAATATGTTGACATGTCTTGATGTAGATGAGAAAGTCCTCTACCAGATCAACCGAGGAAGGAAGAGCATCCATCGGACTTCCGTGCAGCGCAGATGGAATCCATCTGCGGCCCTTCCCTGACAGATTGATCTTTTCCCTAACTTCTCATAACGTGAATCGCCCCTGGCGGTGTAGCTCAGTTGGTCAGAGCACGCGGCTCATATCCGCGGCGTCGACAGTTCGAATCTGTCCACCGCCACCACTTTTTTTTCGTAAAATCTCTAATTTTAGTCTTCTTAAAACAAATTCGGGACGGCTGGCATCTCGTTTAGAATTTCATCGACCATGCCTCTCGCCCATAACGCTCCTTTACTAACGTCTCGATTCGCGTGAAGGGCACGTGCAGCAACGCCTCATCCGCGGCCCAACCGTTTTTCAAGTTATCGCGCACCAGCCTGGAGGCTACATTGAGGTTGGCAACAAACTCCAGGTGTGGCCGATCACGGCGGTATCCAGGCTGTTGAGCCGGCATGCGGAGATATCGTTCAATTAACAGCAAATCGAAATCCAACAGAAAAGTGCCGTGGACGAGAACGAAACGGGTTTTCCGATATTGCGCATTGCCGGAAAATTTCCGCCCAGAAATTGTGAGATCGCTGATGCCGTCGATGCGTGCGTCCACGCCGGCTAATTTCTCGATGACACCCCGATGTCGTTCCAGAACGTAATGAAAAGCATCGCCTATAGTTCTTAGCCGGCATGTGACGTTATTTAGAATCAACGAATAGTTGAGACAACCCGGACCTTGCACGACGGCGCCGCCTCCACTTACGCGTCGCAATATCGATACTCCGTCTGTCTTACACGCCGATAGATTTGCTTCGGCGTGCAATCGATTGGAGTGGCCGAGCACGACAAAGTGATCCGTCGGTTCCCAAACACGCAAGAGCGAGTCCGCACGTGGTTCAATTTCGAACAGATCCAACAAGGCTTCGTCGCACGCGAGATTGCTCGCCGGGTCGTCGAATGTGAGATCGAGGTATTTCATGAAGTCGAGTTGCTTTTGCTTGTATTTTATTGTCTGCTAAACTAGTAGGTGCAAGCACTAATGAAACCCGAGAACAAAGATAGCACTCCCGCTACCTCGGTCGAAGGCGACCGCCCAAACGGTAAAGGAAATAGAAACGAACGTCACAAATGGGTTGCCTCGTTGGAATATATTCTCGAATATATTTTAAAGAACGAGCAATCGGAACAAACTTCACGTCTTCTCGAAGAGCTCATCGAACGACTACGGGATTCAGGACTCAACATTCCCCACACGGTGAGCACGCCGTACGTTAACACAATACCTCCGGAAAAAGAGCCACCCTATCCCGGCAACCGTGAAATCGAGCGACGTATAAAAAGTTATATCCGCTGGAATGCAATGGCGATGGTGGTCAAAGCCAATCGTGTTCATCCCGACATCGGCGGCCATATCTCAACCTATGCCTCGTCAGCAACGCTTTACGAAGTCGCGCAGAATCATTTCTTCCGCGGCGGCGACGGTGAGAACCATCCTGACATGGTCTACTTTCAGGGCCATGCGTCACCCGGCGCCTATTCGCGCGCCTACGTAGAATGGCGAATCAACGCGCCCAAGCTGCATCATTTCCGCCAGGAACTTTCCAGCGTCGGCGGCTTATCATCTTATCCGCATCCCTATTTGATGCCCGACTTTTGGCAGTTTCCCACGGTTTCCATGGGGCTAGCGCCGATTATGTCGATCTATCAGGCGAGGTTCGTGCGCTATCTCAAAAGCCGTGGGCTGCTCAGCGGTGAAGAGCCGCGTATTTTCTGTTTTGCCGGCGACGGCGAAATGGATGAACCGGAATCATCGGGCGCGCTGACGCTGGCATCGCGAGAAAATCTCGACAATCTCATCTGGGTCGTCAACTGCAATCTTCAGCGTCTCGATGGTCCCGTACGCGGTAACGGCAAAATTATTCAGGAGCTCGAGGCGCTGTTCCGCGGCGCTGGTTGGAATGTCATCAAGGTCATCTGGGGCTCCGATTGGGATCCGCTATTGGCGAAGGACGACAAAGGCTTGTTACTCAAACGAATGGAAGAAGCGGTTGACGGCGACTATCAGAAATACTCGGTGGAGCCGGGGAGCTACACCAGAAAACATTTTTTTGGCAAGTACCCTGAGTTGCTTGAGATGGTCAATCACATGACCGATGACCAGATTCGTAAGCTGCTGCGTGGCGGTCACGATCCAATGAAAGTGTATGCCGCCTACAAAACGGCGGTCGAACACAAAGGCGCGCCAACCGTGATTCTCGCGAAGACGGTGAAGGGTTACGGACTGGGCGAAGCCGGCGAAGGGCGGAATATCACACATCAGCAGAAAAAGCTCAACGAACGCGAGCTGCGCGAGTTTCGCAGTCGATTCGACATACCACTGCCCGATGAAGAAGTCGTCGAGACGCCCTTCTACCGCCCGCCCCTCGACAGCCCGGAAACCCAATACTTGCTCGAAAGGCGCAAACAACTGCGCGGCTTCGTGCCGGAACGGAAAGTTAGGGCGAAACCGTTAAGAGTGCCGGAAGCTGCCGATTATGAGGAGTTCCTCAAAGGTTCGGGCGATCATTCTATGTCGACTACCATGGCGACCGTGCGAATCCTGACAAAGCTCTTGCGTCACGAGGAGATCGGCAAACGGATCGTCCCGATCATTCCCGACGAAGCGAGAACTTTTGGCATGGATTCGCTGTTCCGCCAGATCGGTATTTACTCTCCCAAAGGACAGC
>VBKX01000311.1:1149-19130 GCA_005879435.1 Deltaproteobacteria bacterium | reverse complement strand
AGAAGGCATTACCGAGGCAGGCGCCATGTCGTCTTTCACTGCCGCGGGCACGTCCTACGTGCATCTCGGCGTCAACATGATTACATTTTACTTTTACTCCTCCATGTTCGGTTTCCAGCGCATCGGCGATTTAATCTGGGCGGCGGCGGACAGCAAGGCAAAAGGCTTTTTGTTGGGCGCGACGGCGGGACGAACGACGCTCAACGGCGAAGGGTTACAGCATCAAGACGGCCACAGCCACTTGTTGGCGAGCACCATTCCGACTTTGTTGACCTACGACGCCGCGTTCGCTTACGAGATCGCCGCCATTGTGAAGGATGGATTGCGCCGCCTCTATGCAGAGGGCGAAGAGTATTTTTACTATCTCACGCTTTACAATGAGAGCTATCCGATGCCGGCCATGCCAGAAGGCGCCGAAGAAGGAATACTTAAAGGCTTATATAAGATCAAGCCTGCGACCAGGGGTAAAAAATACAAGGCGCATATATTCGGCAGTGGCCCACTGCTCCGAGAAGCACTACGCGCGCAAGAATTTCTCGCGGAACAATTCGACGTAGCGGCGGATGTATGGAGCGCGACGAGCTACAAGCTGCTGCGCGGCGACGTGTTGCGAACCAAGCGTTGGAACATGCTGCATCCGACGGCGCCGCCAAAATTATCCTATCTAGAATCAGTCCTGCAAAACGAGGAAGGAGTTTTTGTCGCAGTGTCCGATTATATGAAAATGGTTCCCGATCAAATCGCGCCGTGGGTGCCCGGCGGGCTGACGACACTCGGCACCGACGGTTTCGGCCGGAGCGACACGCGGCCCAATCTCAGGCGATTTTTCGAGGTCGACGCGGAATTGTCGGCCGTTGCAACCCTCTATGCGCTCCATCAAAAGGAAGCATTTCCCGCGAGCGTCGTCGAGGAAGCGATCAAGAAGCTTGATGTTGACCCCGAAAAGCCATTCCCTTTTTACCTCTGATCATTCTCAAAAAACGTAGTCGCAAAAATTTTCCATGGACGTGAAACTTCCCCAGCTCGCTGAAGGCGTAGAGTCCGGCACGGTCGTAAGCATCCTGGTCGCCGAAGGTCAGGAAGTCAAAAAAGATCAGGCCCTCATGGAGCTCGAAACCCAAAAAGCGGTGGGTTCGATCCCTGCGCCAAGCTCGGGCATGGTGACGAAAATTTACGTGAAGCAAGGCATGGAAGTCGCGGTCGGCCAAGCCCTGATCGCGCTCGAATCGAGCGGCGCGGCGAGCGCCGCGAGTCCGAAGCCGCCGCAGGCGCCGGCCACCACCGAAGCGCCACCGGCGAAGCCGAGCACGCCACCGCAAACACAGCCGGCAACCACTGCCGTGGCGGTGGAAAACTACCATTACGAGTCGAAGAGCGGCGCGCCGCCACCGGCGCCGCCGTCGGTGCGCAAGATCGCGCACGACCTTGGCATCGATCTAACGAGAATCAAAGGCAGCGAGGCCGGCGGCAGAATCAATCTCGGCGATCTGCGCGCTTATGTTCAGCGCTTGCAGCAGGTCGCATTTCACAGCGTCCAGTCAAGCGCGCAGCCCGCCGCTTCCGCCGGCGGTCCGACTCCGGCACCGAGTGAAGCCATCGATTTTGCCAAGTGGGGTCCGATACGTCGGGAAAAGATGTCGCCGCTCCGGCGCACGGTCAGCCGCCGGATGGTGGAATCGTGGACAACCATCCCGAAAATAAATCAATTCGCCGACGCCGACATTACCGCGTTGCTGGCGCTACGCAAAAAACATGCAGCCGCATATGAACAAAAGGGCGCCCATCTCACCTTCACGTCGTTTTTGCTGCTCGTGCTTGGCCGCGCTTTGAAAACGCATCCGCGCGCAAACTCCAGCATGGATGAAGCAGCCCACGAGATCGTTTACAAAGACTACTGCCACATCGGCGTCGCCGTCGACACCGAAGGCGGTCTGATCGTGCCGATTTTACGCGACGTCGATCGGAAAAATCTCTTGCAGCTCTCCGAGGAGCTGCACGCGCTCACCGAGAAGACCCGCCAACGCAAGGTTTCCCTCGAGGAGCTGCAAGGCGGCACGTTCACGATTTCGAACCAGGGCAGCATCGGTGGCAGTCATTTTACGCCGATCATCTACGCGCCCCAGGTCGCGATCTTGGGCGTCGGCCAAGGGCAGGCCAAACCCGTCGCCATCGACGGAAAGATCGCCATCAGAACGATCGTGCCACTCTGCCTCGCCTACGATCACCGCGTTCTCGACGGCGCCGACGCCGTGCGCTTTTTAAAAGACGTTATCGCTGGACTCGAAGCATTCGATGAAGCCGACTTGAAGCTCAAGTAAAACCTTAATCTATGGAACCGACCAGCACTGAAATCCTCGTTCTCGGCGCCGGCCCCGGCGGTTACACCGCCGCGTTTTACGCCGCCGACAAGGGAAAAAAAGTAACTCTCGTCGAACAAAATCCCCGGCTCGGCGGCGTCTGTATGAACGTTGGCTGCATTCCGTCCAAGGCATTGCTGCATGCTACTACGGTCATGCGCGAATCGAAGGAGTCGTCCAAACGCGGCATCGAATTTGGCGCGCTGAATCTTAATCTGGACAAGCTGCGTGCGTGGAAAGAATCGATCGTCGAAAAACTCGGCCAGGGAATTAAAACTCTGGCGCAGCATCGCAACGTCGAAGTCGTGCACGGCCGCGGCCACTTCGAAGATTCGCAAACTCTGCGCGTCGAGACCGACGCAGGTCAGAAATTTATTCGTTACGAAAAAGCCATCATCGCGGTGGGCTCCAAGCCGGCCATGCCCAACGCCTTTGACCTCGGTAACAAACGCATCATGACCTCCACGGAGGCGCTCGAGCTGCCCGATATCCCGCAAGACCTATTGGTGGTCGGTGGCGGTTATATCGGCATGGAGCTCGGCACCGTCTATGCCGCTCTCGGCAGCCGCGTCGTCGTCCTCGAAGCGTTGCCTTCGATTCTTACCGGTGTCGATCCCGATTTGGTACGTCCGGTCAGTCGCGTGGCGCAAAAGGCTTTCAAGGAGATCCGCCTGAACACCAAAGTGCTCAAGATGGCCACCGCCGGTAAGCAGATCAAAGTCAGGAACTTTACGACCGCGTCCTCGTGAGCGTCGGGCGCGTGCCCAATCTCGCCGATCTTGGACTGGAAAACACCAAAGTCACTAAAGATGACAAGGGTTTCATTCAATGCAACGCCCAGCAGCAAACCGAAGACCCGAACATCTACGCGGTCGGTGATGTCAACGGCGGGACTCTCCTCGCCCACCGCGCGTTCAAAGAGGCAAAGATCGCCGTGGAAGCTATGCTCGGTGAAGCGAGCGCATTCGAAAACGTGGTGATCCCCGCAGTGGTTTTTACCGATCCGGAAGTCGCCTGGTGCGGTCTCACTGAAACCGAGGCCAAGCAAAAAAACATCGAGGTGAAGATCGCGAGATTTCCCTGGGGCGCTTCCGGCCGCGCGCTCACACTCGACCGGCCGGACGGCCTGACCAAGCTCATCATCGAACCGGAAACCGAACGGATTCTCGGCGTGGGCATCGTCGGTGTCGGCGCCGGCGAGTTGATCAGCGAAGGAGTGCTTGCGGTCGAGATGGGTGCCACCGCGCGCGATCTCGCCGACTCGGTGCATCCGCATCCGACGCTTTCGGAAACCTTGATGGAAGCCGCGGAATCGTTTTACGGCACGGCGACGCACACGCTATCACGGCGCGGTGTTTAGAAGCTGTTGAACCGTCGAGGCGCTTTCAAACGACGGTCCACACCGAAAAAGATCCTGGGCCTCACGCATAAAACGGCTGTGACGATTCGCGCCGGCAAGCACTTGCTCAGTAAAACCACCGCCCATCTTCTTTCTCGCGCGCGAACAAGTCGATGTATCTTCCGCGCCTACTTCGCCCTGCCGCCGCTGAATCATTCGACCGGTCTGCCGACCCACGCGATTTATGGCTTCACCAATTTGCTGCTCAAGTTTCTCAAGCAGTATCGGCCCGAATACGTCGCGGTGGTTTTGGACGCCGGACGCGAGACCTTCCGCAATCAGATGTTCGCCGCCTATAAAGGCAACCGCCGTGAGCCACCGGCGGATTTGATCCCGCAGTTTCCCTACTTTCGCAGAGTGCTCGAAGGCCTCCAGATCGCGCTGTTGGAGCTCGCCGGTTACGAAGCCGACGATGTCATCGCCAGCGTTTGCCACACGATCGCCGGCCACGGCTGCGATCTCGTCGTCGTTTCGAGCGACAAGGATTTCATGCAGCTCGTCACGGACGGCATCAGGCTTTTGGACGGTGCCAAAGACCGCTGGATCGGCGCCGCCGAAGTGAACGGCAAATTTGGCGTCGAGCCGGCAAAAGTCATCGAAGTGATGGGACTGATGGGCGATGCGGTCGACAATATTCCCGGTGTCAAAGGCATCGGCGAAAAAACCGCCATCGGCTTGATTCAGCGCTTCGGCACGTTGGAAAATCTTTTCAGCCGCCTCGATGAAATCGAACACCTGGAGCTGCGCGGCGCCGCACGGCTGCGCAGGATGCTGGAGGATGGCAGAGACGCGGCATTTCTCAGCCGGGATCTGGCCACCGTCAGACGCGATGCGCCGATCAGTATTTCGCTCGAACAGCTTAAATTTACCGGCTTCGATGGCGAAAAATTGCGCCGTCTGTTCGTCGAGTTGGAATTCACCAACTTGGCTAAGCTGCTGGAGAATGGCCGGATTTAACTCGATTTTTCTTCGCTTCTTCCACGCCCGCTAAGTTAGTCTCTCCCGCGGTATTTTTCTTGTCGATTTTCTCTTGGATTTAACCTTGCACCTGTGGCAGATTGAGCCCAGAAAGAAAGGTGGCATCGATTGCCTGAAAGGCCGCCTAAGCGAAGCAGCGAGGTGTTAGTTTGATCAATCACGAACGGCTGAAGAATCTGCTCATCGAGCTCATCAAGATCGACAGTCTCTCGCGCAAAGAGTTTGACGTCGCCATGCGTCTGAAGCGTGAGATGGAAGAGTTGGGCGCGACGGTAACAATCGACGACGCAGGTGACAAGGTCGGCGGCAACGTGGGAAATCTTGTTGCCCAATTTCCCGGCAACGTTCCTGGAGCCCAGCCGCTGCTGCTGTCGGCCCACATGGACACCGTGGTTCCCGGGGAAGGCATCGTGCCGATTTTGGACGGCGACATTCTACGCACCGACGGGCGCACGGTTCTCGGCGGCGATGACAAGAGCGGGGTTGCGATCATTTGCGAAGCCCTGCGCGTGATCAAAGAGCAACGCATTCCGTGCAGCGCCGTCGATGTGGTTTTTACGATCTGTGAAGAAGCGGGCTTGATCGGCGCCAAATGCCTCGACGTGAGCAAATTGCGCGCGCGCACGGGTCTCGTGCTCGATAGCGATTCCGTCGGTTTTCTGTTTACCAAAGCGCCTGCGGCTAATCGCATGGAATTTCGCGTCTATGGACTTGAAGCGCACGCCGGCGTCTGCCCGGAAAAAGGCATCAACGTAATTAAAGTCGCTGCCGAAGGGATCGCGCGAATGCGCCTGGGGCGCATCGATCATGAAACCACGGCCAACATCGGTGTGGTCGAAGGCGGCATGGCGGTGAATATCGTGCCCAATCAGGTCATACTCCGCGGCGAAGCGCGCAGTCACAGCGAGGACAAACTGAATCGACAGACCGAGCATATGAAAAGCTGCCTCGAGGACGCGGCAGCGCGCTACGTGCTGGATATCGACGGCAAGCGCCGCAACGCCAGGGTCGAAGCTAAGATCGAGCGCGATTACGACCGCATGGACGTGCCCGAGAGCGCGCCGATTGTGCAACTCGTTCACGCCGCGGCGAAAAATCTCCATCTGGACGTAAAGGTCCTCGCCACCGGCGGCGGTTGCGACGCCAATGTGCTCAATCAGAAAGGCTTGGTCGTCGCCAACCTGTCGACCGGCATGCGTGAGATTCATACAGTCAACGAGTGGCTCGATTTAAAGGATTTGAATCTTTCAGCCCAGATGGTGCTGGAAATTGTCAGACTCAACTCAGCTCAAAATCCGTGAGAGGTAAAGCGCAAAGAGTGAGGCGTTTTCGGAACTAAGACTCGACGCCCTTACCGTTCACCTCTAACCAATTGAACGATGCAAGCAGAAGAAATCGGACTCCTGCTCAAACAGGAGCGCGGCCAGTTCCTGGAATTTATCAGCGCCTACGAATATCGCCGCGCGGCCGGCCAGAAAAAGCGCGAGGAAGATTTAGCTCGCGAAATTGTGCGCGCGCTCTCCTCCATGGCCAACGCCGATGGCGGAACCGTGCTCGTCGGCGTCGAAGCTGACAAAAGCGTCACCGGCATACCGTACGATCACGATGAAATACACGCGATCATCCAGGCGCCGCAAAACCTGCTGCGCCCGCAGCTAAGCCCGTCGTGCGAAAAAGTCCGGCTGGGAAATTTACAGCTGCTCAAGTTCGAAGTCGCCTCGGGCCTGGAGATCTATCGAATCGCCGGTGGCCGCTCGTTTTACCGGATAGCCTCCGAAACCGCGTCGCTTCCCGCGGATCAGATCCATGCCCTAAAGGAAGCAAAAAAACACGTCTTCTACGAGCGCCAGCAAGCGCTCAACGCCACCTGGTTCGACCTCGATGCAGATTTGGTGACGGAGTTCGTCAACAAAACCCAGCCCGGCAAAGATCCCCAAGTATTTCTCAGCCAGACGTACCACCTGCTCGATCAGTCGCGCGCGCTTCCTTGCCCCAACATGGCCGCGCTCCTACTATTCGCGAAAGATCCGACCCGTTGGCATCCACGGGCCGGCATCGATTTCGTTAAATACGAAGGCGCCGAGCGGCAGCACGGCAGCTCGCTCAACGTGGTTAAACGAATCCGTTTCGAAGCGCCACTGGTCAGATTGATCGACGAAGCGGTCGGCCGGATCAAAGAACATATGCGCGAGCGCACGATCCTGCACGATCTTTTTTTCCGCGAGCGGCTGGAGTACCCGACGTTCGCGTGGCAGGAGGCATTGGTCAACGCCTGCATCGAAGTGTGGATGTTCGACGATCACATTAGCGTGCGCAGCCCCGGCTTACCCCCGGAACCTGTGACCTTGGAACAATTGAGAAGACAAAAAAGCCTTCACTTCTCGCGCAACCCGATGATCGTCCGCGTGCTCGCGGATCTTGGTTACCTGCGCGAAATGGGCGAAGGCGTGCCGCGTATGTTTCAGGAAATGGAAACCTACGGTCTACACCCACCCGAATTGTCCATCGACGGTTTTATTTTTACCGTAACCCTCCGCAATGCGCCCGTCTATGACGAGGCAACGCTCAGATGGCTCAACCAATTCGGCACGGCGCAGATCAATTTGCGCCAACGACGGCTGCTTGCCTATGCGTACTGCCACGGCAAAACCTTTTCGACGGCCGAATATGAGAGAATCGCCGAAGTCGATCGCGACACTGCCTATCGGGATATTCGTTTGATGATAAAAAGCGGCATCCTCGCGCCGCTTAAGCCCAAAAGCCGAAGCTACCGCATCGTTGAAAAGCTCTAGCCGAAGGCCGCCATGAATTTTTCTCAGCTCATGAGCCTCGCCAGCGGCCATGTCGAAGCGCGCATCGTCCAGTGTGCTGTTCGGCTGGATATCTTTGACGTCTTTAAGGATACTTCGGCACCTGCCGAAACGGTCGCCCGCCAACTCGGCTTAGAACCCGCCGCAACGGAACTATTACTCAACGCGCTGGCCGCGCTGAAACTCCTCATCAAACAGAACCAAACTTTCTCCCTCGCGCCGATCGCGAGACGATATTTGTTGCCGAACTCGCCACAATATGTCGGCGGGATGATTCTATTTGAAGATTCCCTCTGGCAGTGCTGGGAAAAACTGCCGGAGGCGATTCGTTCGGGCAAACCGGTGCGGCCACCGGACATGTATCAAGAGGATCCCAAGGAGACCGAAATTTTTATTAATGCGATGGATTCTCTCGTCAAGGCGCGTGGCGACGCCGAGATAGTGGCAAACAGTCTCGACTGGAACGAAATAAACGAGCTGCTCGATATCGGCGCCGGACCCGCGACTTACCCCATCGAGCTATGCCGGCGATTTCCCCGGCTCCACGCAACAGTCTTCGACTTGCCGGCGACGCTCAAGATCACTGAACGCTACGTGCGCGACGCAGGGCTCGGGGACAGGATTCGCCTCCTCGCTGGCGACTATCGCAACGATCCGATTCCGTCAACGTACGAAGTCGTTTTAATGTCGAACATCATTCACGGTGAAAATTATGAAAAAAACCAGCTGCTCATCGGCAAGCTCGCAAAGAACCTTAAACCTTCTGGGCGGCTCGTGATCAAAGACCATATCCTCAACGAGACGCGGGCGGAACCGGCGATCGGCGCCATCTTCAGCTTGCTGATGCTCCTCACCACCGACGGCGGCCGCTGTTACAGCTTCGGGGAAATCCAACGCTGGATGGAACTGGCGGGCATTGGACAGGTGCGCCAGATCGATCTACCGCCACCGCTTACCTCGTCGCTCGTCATCGGCACCAAGTGATTAGCTTCGCGACAATTTATGTTACACTAGGAGAGAAATCGCCGCCAAGGAAGGACTTCCCACCATCGACGAAACAGAGCAAAAAGCCAGAGAACAAGCGGTCATCGAAAACCTCAAACCCGCTTGTCTCTGCAATAAGATCCGCAAAGGCACCGTAGTCAAAGCGATTCAGGCGGGCGCCAAGACTTTCGAGCAAGTCAGCAAACGCACCGGCGTCGGCACGGGCCCCTGCGGCGGGCGGCGCTGCGGCTCGTTGGTTCGAGGCATGTTGGGGGAGCCGGTGACGCATTGTAACGAGTGCGGCTGGCCGGTTTTGTCAGGCTCGGTATGCCCGCGTTGCGATTACGCCAAACAGGAAAGTTGATGGTGGGTAAGCCTGATGGATTCGCGGGCTGACGCTCAGTTGATGATCACCAATCCTCGGCCGTTTTGCGAATAGAGCTGAATTCAAAACAAGTCCAGCAGCACTGGTTGCTGCAGATTAATACGCTGCAACGTTTGGGTCCCTTAATTGTCGGTTTTGCCATCCCGTCCTCTCGCGGATTTCAGCGAACATTTACTAACCTTCGAGATCGATTGCATATCTCGTCTCGTTGCTCTGTGAGACAAACTAATTCTTCTCGCTGGCGAGTTTCTTTAAGAATCGTTTGCGCTGATGCGTGCAAGACGTCGCTTTATTTTGAGCGGCCTCTTCCGTTTGGCATCCCATGCACACCGGGCAAATCCATGCCCCACACGCGCAACGCCCGCCCGCCTTTCCCGTAAGACCCGGTTTGCTGTAAAAACTCTTCTGACAACGGATACAGAGAATCGCCTCCGCTGCATCAAGAATTTCCAAGTCTTCGCCCGGCGCGATATAGCGCATCGACAAGCCGTCAACGACCACGCGATATTGAAAAGCCTCTTTGGTGATCGGCGTCTCTAGTAAAGCCCCGCCTCTCGTGAAGCACGCTTTAATCGCCGTCGTGCCTTCGATCTTGCCCTCATATCCTTTCGTTTTATGGCGCACCAAAGTGCCGTCCCGCAAATTTATTTCGATACTATTCGGCATACCGACCTCCCTTTCGAAACAAAACCTCCGGCTCGTTTAAAGCTCGGAGGCTCAGCAATTACGTACGAATAAGCTTTAAATGACTCTTCATACTAACATGCCGATCCCTACTTAGCGAACTATCCCAAGCCTCGATAAAGGGCTCGTTGAAGCTCCATCGCATAGCCGATTGTCGCCAATCTCATGATTCGCCGCGGGCTGCACAATATCAAGAAGAATAAATTTGGACGTCGCTTTCCTCGATGCGCCGGCCGCGGGTAATCAATTTCACGATGCTGCACACATTGCGACTAACATCTCCAATATTCGCTGCCGGAAAACCGTCCTTAATATATCTGCCGATGAATTTTTGCTCCCCCAGATCGATGATTTGAAGAAAATCATTCTTGTCACTATCTTCGAAGTAGTGCTTGGTCCCCGGGGCCGGACTATCCAGTTCAACTTGCAAGGCCTTTGAAATTTTGATGCCCACAAACAATCGCCGCGCTGCGTCAATCATCAGTCATTCTCCTTCACTCTATTTTCATTCGCGCCAAAGCGCGGTTATCCGGACACCCGGATTTCCTTCGAGAACCGTCGATCGAGGCGGCGGACAGTCCGGTTTCACTGCCGGTTGAGATGCCGCCCTGAGAAATGGAAATTGACGAAACTATCCGGCTTTCCAGCTCAATTTGCTATTTTCAGCGCGACTCCAAGCGGCAACGCGTTATCACCGATGCTCAAAGCCGTGCCGAGTTTTTCCAGCTCCCACGAGGATACGGTTTCTTTGGCCACCGCTTCCTTGCCATTGGTGTCCGATTTCTTGTCGCCTTGGGGCAATTTGATCAGGTACTTAACATTATCGCCGTCACTCAGAGTCAGCGAAAGAACCAGCTCTTTGCCTTCCTGAGAGCGTGGCCTTACCGACCGTGTCCACGTACAGCCAAACGAAGGAGCCGATGGTGGCAATCCGCAGCAGCCAAGCATACTGGCCAACCCGTTCCTGCCGTCTCGTTGCGCGACTGCGCTGGCGATCGAAGAACTGACGAAAAGTGTCCCGTTCAGCGGCCAATCGCTTGACAGGATCTTGCTCTGGAGAACTTGGCGGTTGATCGAAGGATAGTCCGATACTGTTCAGGATCATACCCAAGATTATCAATGCCAAAGGTATGGCTACTAGCAGTAGAGGATGCATATTTCTCCCTCCATTTGCAGGCTTTTGATTGCCTGCGGATTTAGGAAGAGGGAGGGGGAGCAAGACCAGGAAATTGTCCGGCGTAATAGCTACGCCGTTGTTCATGCCGATGCGGAGATTAGGGCCCTGGTCTTCGACCTCTTGCGCGCCAGTAGCGTCAAGGCATGATCTAGCGAGACTTTATAGGAACGTAATAGAAGTAGCAAATGAAACGCTGTTGTCGGAATATCTAGAAAACTTGAACAAGAAGGCGTGCGTTCTGACTAGAACTTTTCTGACCAGGGCCGCAATTCGATGTGCGAAGCCCAGCTGCTGCGATGCTGGCGGTGCAGGTGCAGATAGGTTTGCGCGATGGCGTCGGGGTCGAGGTTGCCGTCGGGTCCGCGCGACGTGAGACGTTCGGGCCGTCGCGTCGGCTCGTAGATGCCGCCGTCGATGACGACCTGAGCGACGTGGATGTTCTGCGGTTGCAGCTCACGCGCCATGCTTTGGACGAGGCCGGTCAATCCCATCTTGCCCATGGCGAAGGCCGCGGAATTCGCAAATCCCTTGATACTCGCAGAAGCGCCGGTGAATAGAATCGTTCCATGCCCGGCTTTGAGCATCCGCTTCGCTGCCGCCTGTCCCACAAGAAATCCGCCGTAACAGGTCACCAGTATGGTGTTGCGCACCGCGTCAGCATCCAACTCGGTAATCGGACCGCGCACGCGACCGCTCGCATTGTAGACAACCACATCGGGTTCGCCGCTGTCTTTGGCGAGCGAGTCGAACAAGTTGTCGACGTCCTGCGGAATGCTCGCGTCACACGGATAAGCTCGGCCCTCGATCTCTTTGACCAAGCCTTCCAGCTTCTTGGGATCGCGCGCGGCCAACGCCACCCGCATGCCTTCTTTGGTAAAAAGCCGTGCCAACGATGCACTCAGCCCCGGCCCGCTGCCGACAATCAATGCGTTTTCTTGTTGAGCCATAAAGTCCTCCAATCGCCCGGTATCAAGCCGATCTCTAGTCAGTCAGAACTAGAGAGTTGCTGTTGCGGTAAACGCGACACTTATTTGTTCCAGTGCCGTTCTCTTGTCCGAAAACGACTTGAACGATTTGAACGTTTGGAACGATTTGAACAAAAGATTTCACAGCGGCCATTTCTCCATTCGATACGCTTGCTCCCAGAACATGAACTCATAGCGGCTGCTCAAGATGAAATTGGCGCTCATTCGGTTTTTCTCCCCACGGTTCGCCGCCGCGCCGAGTCTATCCATTAGATTGATTTGTTCGCGCACGGGTCGCCAAAACGATTCGCCGGCATAGGTCTCGATCCACTCACGATAAATTTTCGGCTTGCGCGGACGATTCTAGTACAATCGCCGGCCGACCTCGCCATAGATCCAGTAACAAGGGAGTACCGCCGCGACAAGTTCGCCGAGAATGCCACTGCGCGCCACCGACTGTAGATGGCCGATATATGCCTCGGTAACCGGCCCCTTGGTCACGCCGTCCAATTGTTCACGCGACAAGCCCACACTCTTGCCGAAGCTCGTATGGAAACTGCGCTCGACTTCCACCGCGCCAATGGCGTGCCGGCAAAACAGCGATAAGGTCTCAAGATCGGGAGACCTGGCCCCGCCCTGACAGAGCACTTGGGCAAAGTCGAGCAAGTAAACGTAGTCCTGCAGGATGAAATAAATGAAACGATCCATCGGCAGGGTTCCCGCGTGCAGCTCGCGCAGAAACGGATGACCGTGTATCACTCGCCATATTCGGTTCGCGCGACGTTTCAGTTGCGCGCTGTATTTTTCGGCCATTGGCTAGCCTTAACTAAAAATTGAAATCAAGAAAAGAGGTAAAGTTTCCGGTGGAACAAACGACCCCTCGGCCCCAAACCTAGCATTCTGGCGTGTTCGACTGGAATTGACTCAAGTTTCCGTCATTCCGGCCGAGGCCGGAATCCAAGGGGGATTTGAGCTTAAACTGAAAACCTGGATGCCGGTTTTCACCGGCATGACGAACTTTCAGTCTACCTACTGGCGAGGGATTTCTACCATCCCCCGAGAGAGACATTAAACGAACTCGTAATCCCGCAATCCGTGGCTGTTGCGGCGAATTATTTGCGATTCGCCAACGTACGAATTTCGATTTTTGCTTTACTTTTGGAACATCATGCCGTATTCGCTCTAATCCAGTTGAAGCGTCGC
Source organism: Deltaproteobacteria bacterium (assembly GCA_005879435.1). GTDB lineage: Bacteria > Desulfobacterota > Binatia > UBA9968 > UBA9968 > DP-20. The sequence continues at coordinate 6,188 of VBKX01000311.1, read as the reverse complement.
GGGCTCATTCGCCATGCGCTCGCCTATCCCGACATGACGAAGCCGTTCCCAGAGCCCATCGATTTCGGCCGATACCGCTTCGTCCGGTTGTTCAATGTCGATCAAGTGGGCGATCGGTACCCAACAAGCTCGGCCCGTAACCCAAAACACTTCCGACCGATTGCCTTCAGGATCGAAGTAGTAGCAGCCGAGCGCGCTCACATGGTTCACCACTGCGTCGATGCGCAAACCCGCGGCGATGATTCGCCGATGAAAAACGCGCAGATCGTCCAGCGTCGCGACGCGCAGCGAGATCTGATTGATCAGTTGCGGTTCGTCGCCGTCTGGGCGTCCGCGAAAAAGCGCGATCTCATGGTCGGCTCTTTCGGCGTCCGCGCTCAGGAAGACGATTCCGGCCCGCCAGTTCTGCTTGGTAATCCGCATGCCGAGAGTGTCGCGGTAGAACGCAACCATTCGCTCCAAATCGCGAACATAGAGCCCGACGTGTCCAAGTCCCATAACCGCTGCCATCATCGCCTCCGACTGTTTTTGCGCCTGTGTTCGCTCCCGGTTAATCCGTAGAGTCGTCACTGGTGAAGATGCCAAGTTATCCGCGCCTAGCGAGTTCTCTAACCATGGCGTCCATTGCGTCTTGTGGGAGTCGCAAATAATTCGCCGTCGGTCATTTCTCCTCCGAAGGACGCTTCACCGGCTCCAATCCGGGGCGGAACTTTTTCTCGTCAAGGAACTCGCGCATCCCGCGCGCCCGCGTTTGCTCCGGGTCCGCGGCTCGCAGTGCCATACTTTTCGCGCCAAGATACTCGTAAGCTTGATCCATGTCCATGCCACGCACTGCGCGGATCGCTTGTTTGGTGTAGGCCAGAACCATCGGGCTCTTCGCGATAAGTTCGCGAGCGACGGTGACGGTTTCTTCGCGTAATTTTTCCGCCGGCACGGACAGCGTGGCGATCCCCATTTCCACCGCCTTACGGCCGTCGATCGTTCGCCCGGTCATGGCGTAGAATAAGGCGTTGCGAAACGACACCATGTCGCCAAAAACTTTGCTCACGTTGCCGCCGGGAATGATCCCCCAGTTTACCTCCGACAATCCAAAAGTAGCGTTGTCCGCAGCGACCACGATGTCGCACGCCGCCAGAGAAATGAACGCGCCGCCGTAGCAGTAGCCGTTTACCATGGCGATGGTCGGTTTGCGCGACCAGGTGAGCAGCTCGGCCCAGCGGCGGTGCGCCGTCATGCCCCGGAACCGCGCCACGGGATCCTTGTCGGTCTCGCGAAAATACTGCCGCAAATCCATTCCCGCGCTCCAGCTGTTGCCCGCGCCGGTGATCACGATGACTTTCGTGTCGTCGTCGGTTTCCAGCTCGTACGTGATCTGTTCCATCTCGACGAGCAGCGTCGGATTCATCGCGTTGCGTTTCTCCGGCCGGTTGAAAGTGATCCAGGTGATCCCTTCGTCATCGGTCTCGACCAGTACACACGTGTATTCTTTCTTTGTAACCATAGATGGTACCCCTTTAGAAAATAATTGAATTCTCGGTTTCTTTCGCAGGATCTTCAATCCAATACGTATTCAATCCGGCGCATCGACCCTGTGAATTCTTGCCATGACGGCGAAGCTAGTCGATCTCCTTTCTTCCAGTCAAGCGGAAATTCGCATCATAGCCGGGAGATTTTGTAACTCAACCCAACAGCTTGCATACTGTTAGAAGATTGATTGATAAATGTTCGCCGGAAGCATCTCTAGTACGCATAGGAGTGCACCGAAACGGCGCATGCTTGAACGAGTAGCCGCAGCGCGCTTTACGTCGCTCTGAAATACCGGCAGCGCCGCCATGACACAGAAATGGGGCGCGAGAAAACCCAACACTTCATGCGCGCGCTGGACAAACAGTATGTACAGTCAGTATGTTCCGTTTGCGCAACGGCCAGACTCTGATCGCACAGTTGACGAGACAAGGGCGTAAACTGGCGAGGAGCAACGGAACGAGGCGCAAAATTGCAGAAGGACGTTTCTCACCGAGTTCTAAAATATGACGCTCGCTGCAAAACACGCCTCGCCCCGATTTTTCGCAGAAAAGCTCACCTAGATCTCTAAGCAAAACTACTATCGGTGACCCCGCCAAGCGCGGCTGGGCCCGCAATCACGACAGACAAGACAACCCGACGCAGTGGTAATTATGGTCACCGTGACCAAGGTGGCCATGATTGTTGCTACTAAACCTGTTTTCATTTTAAACTTTTTCATTATTGTCTCCTTTCCGTTCGACAGAACCAGTCTCCACCGGCCTTCAATGCAATATTGAATTTGTCATATTGAGCTGTGCTCACCCCATGTCGAATGATACGCAATAACTCTACAAGCCGAGACCTATTCGGCTGCTCCGTCTACGTAAATCCATAACGCAAACAACGGGCCACTCCTAAAAATCAAATTTGCGATTCGCTTTGCTGCGTTTTTAAAGCGATTGTTAGAGGTGAATTAATGATTGCAGAAAATATCCGACGGCACGATAGTCTTTTTCATACCGGAAATGATTTCGCCTTCCTGCCATTTTTTCCCGTTGATTGATCTGTAATAGTTGCGAATAGCTGCGCTGGAGCAGCCGCCATATGATTCAGCAATACGTAGATCAAATACCGTATTCTGCTACTATAGATATGTTTGATACTCAGCGGCACGCGGCGGGACCTGGCGACATCGAGGCGGATTCATGTATGAATCAAAGGTGCATAACCTCAACGGCACGGTAGTTTTGTGGCAAAAAACTCGACCGAGTTGATAGACGCCAAATTGCCGGCGCAGCCTCTTTTCCGCGGGCTGCGGCCCGACTTGGTCGGCCAGCGATTGGTTTTGGTCGTCGCGGTCATCGGCATCTGGTGGTTGTCATCGCTTTCGGTACCACATTATATACTGCCCGGCCCGGCACGCGTCTGGGACGCTCTTCAGCTCATCGTCACCAACGGCGATCTGTGGAACAATCTCGGCATCACCCTATGGCGGGTTGCGGTGGGTTTCACCGTCGCAGCGCTGATCGGCCTGCCATTTGGCATCGTGCTCGGTGCGAATAGGCGCGCCGGCGAGTTTTTCGAGCCTGTGATTCCGGTGCTCAACACAGTTTCTTCGGCGATCTGGGCGATCTTCGCCATCATCTGGTTTGGTATTTCCAATGCAACTACTATCTTCGTGGTATTTATGACGGCGATGCCTTTGATCATCACCAATGTCTGGCAAGGCACGCGCACGGTGAACGCCGACTTTATCGAGCTCGCCCAGGTGCTGCGCATGCCGCAGTGGAAAGTCATGACGAAAATCTACCTGCCGACCATCCTCCCCTACTTTTTCTCCGGCGCCCGCCTCGCGTTCGGTTTCGGCTGGCGGGTGTCGTTGGTTGCCGAGACGATCGGTTCTTCGAGCGGGGTCGGCTATCGTCTGCGCCAAGCAGCGGACTTGATCAGAACCGACCAGGTATTCGCTTGGACTTTGACTTTGGTGATCATGATGGCGATCATCGAAATGGGCATGATGAAACCGTTGGAAAATTATCTGTTCCGTTGGAAAAAAGACGCGGAAGCCCAATGATCGGGATCGCGAGCACGGCATCGACAAACAACGAATGCTAACTTTGGTCTGCTATGAATCAGGCTGAGTGCACACAGCAAACTTCTAGTCAGGCTGCGCCAACGCCGCCGGCGATCCGGCTGGGCAACATCGACAAAAGTTTCACTAACGGAAACCAGACGATCGAGGTCTTAAAGAACGTCAATCTCACCGTCTCGCCGCAAGCGATCGTCGGGTTGATCGGTGCATCCGGCTCGGGCAAGAGCACTCTCTTAAACATTATCTCCGGGATCATGAAACCCGACCGCGGCCAGGTTTGTATCTACGGGGCGCCAAGTGAAGAGTTCAACGACTGGCGCTCTGTGAGCTACATGTTTCAAGACGACCGTCTACTGCCATGGCGCACTGCGATTCGCAACGTCGAGTTCGCCCTGGAAGCCGATTCGATGCCAAAAAACGAACGCGCCCGGCGGGCGTTTGAAGCGCTGCAGCTAGTCGAGCTGGAGGGCTTCGAAGATGCGTTTCCCTATCAGCTTTCCGGCGGCATGCGCAGCCGCGTGGCGCTCGCCCGAAGTCTCGTGACCGAGCCACGCATTCTGTTAATGGACGAACCATTCTCCCGGCTCGATGCGCAAACGCGCATGCTCATGCATGAAGAGCTGCTTCGCATTCACCAGCTCAAGCGCATGACCGTGGTCTTCGTCACTCACGACGTCGCGGAAGCCGTACTGCTGGCCGACCAAGTAGCGGTCATGTCACCGCGACCGGGAACGATCCGAGAAGTCGTCGACATTACGCCACCACGTCCGCGCGATATCACCCGGCCGGAAGTGACCAGCACCATGCAACGGCTGCGCGCGTTGATTTGAATTGTGATAGATAAGACAATCTCGCAATCAGTAATTTATCCTTTATCCCTTATCCTTCATCCTTTGAACTACTGGAGGCAAAGATGAAAACAACGAAAGCAATCCTTGCCGCGTTCGTTTTTGTATTGGCAGGGCCCGTTCCCGGCCAACTGTGCGCGCAAAAAATGAAGATCGGCTACTGGACGAGCGGCTTTAGCTTGGGATTCGGCGCGGTGATGGAGCAAATGAAATTCGCGGAAAACCAGGGCCTCAATGTCGAATGGGTGAAATTCGCCGAAGTTAATGGACCGACGCGGGCAATCGTCTCCAACGCCATCGATATTGCCTTTGCCGCGCCTTCGACCAACTCCATCGGTATCGCCGCCGACGGAGTGCCGGTAAAGATTGTGCTCGCAACTCAGATCGCCGAAGCGCAAATCGTCGTCCTCGACGGATCGCCGATCAAAGCCGTTGGAGATCTCAAGGGCAAAAAGATCGGCATGTCGCCCGCGGGAAGCGCCACCCATGCCATCGCCACGGCGATCCTAAACAACAATTTCGGTCTGAAGCCCAATGAATACAGCATCGCTCCGGGAAACGAGGCGCAATTGGCGCAGTTTCTCAGTCAGAAG
>VBKX01000311.1:0-963 GCA_005879435.1 Deltaproteobacteria bacterium | reverse complement strand
GAACATGACTGCCCATGATGCCCGCGCCTACGCCAACCAGTGGGACGGCGCGTACATTGCCAGCTTCGAACCGGCCGACATCGCGTCGTTGAAGAGAATGTACGATATCGTCAAAGCCGCCGGCGGCGCTACCAAAGACGCGCCCGACAGCGCCTTCGACACCGGACCTTATACGCAGGCGAAGAAAATCAAGTAAGCCACGCGACAGCCGGCAAAGCACGCTAAAGCGAAGAACGACAAGGGTGTTTTCGAGAGCGGATTGCTTTTGAAACCTGATGCTGGTCTGGATATCATCGAGCCACTGCGGCGCGACCCGCTAAATGCCGGCGGCTTTGGTCCGAACGCGTTGGACAAAACCTTCTTCGGGTAACCTTCCAGAAATACATTGAATGGCTTAAGCCGAAGTAAGGATATCTAAGCTGCCGATTTCCGCAATTGCGCAGCCGAGGGAATTCTGCAGAAGCCTGACGATCTCTTGCATAAAAGCTTCGTCATCAAAGTACAGAGAACCAAAATATTCTTGACCATTCCATTGAATAACTACAACGCAATGAGGAGTATTCAGGATGTTGGGCGCGGTGTCCACTCGAACAAGAATGCCCACCTCGCCGCGAGGCAACGGATTGGCCGGTCCGTAAGGTCCCTTCCACTCTGGAGGCCAGCTGGGCCGGCCCTGACAGGTCATCCGCGGGTGCCGTCTCAGCTCCATAAAGAATGCCCCTGCTTTTGTTCAAACATCAGCGCCAGCGAGCTCCGAAAGCGGAATTAAGGCCTGCTCTCGATAACCCTGCGAAGGTTTTTAGGATTGACGATGATGCGTCGACCTTCCCTCAAAATTATCTTCTCGCGGTCGAATTCATTGAGATATTCCGTGACCTGCTGGCGCGACGCTCCGACAATGCTGGCGAGTGTCTCGTGACTGATCGCGAGGCCGATCAAGGTTCCACGCGAATCGTCCGATCC
>VBKX01000310.1 GCA_005879435.1 Deltaproteobacteria bacterium | reverse complement strand
CTGATCGAAAACAATTTCGTCTTTTTTGTAAATCTTGACGGTCAGATTTCCAGCGAGCCTGTCTAATTGTGAGGTCGATAAGCCATAGACCTTTTTGAGCTGTTTAAGGGCTCTCGCATCGACATCAATGGTAGGAGTAGTCTTGGCCATAGAGATGGTGCGCTCCAGCACGTCATCAACTGTTAAACATTTCTCTCCCAGCCATATTGGAGGATTCGACCTCCATCATTGTCATCCCAAGCGGCCACTTTACTTCAAGCAAAATCCTTA
>VBKX01000308.1 GCA_005879435.1 Deltaproteobacteria bacterium | reverse complement strand
GGGGCAGTCCGAATACGACTACGCGGGCGGCGTGCGCGGCGAGCCCTATGAAGTGATTCCGGGCAAACATACCGGTCTGCCGATTCCGGCCTATTCCGAAGTTGCCATCGAAGGCGAGGTGATCCCGGGAACGAAAATTCCCGAGGGGCCTTTCGGCGAATTCACCGGCTACTATGCGGGTGGGTTGCGCTCTGAGCCGATGCTCAAAGTGAAGCGGCTCATGTACCGCAACGATCCGATCATCACCGGCGCGCCGCCGTTCAAGCCCGCGCCCGGCGCGGAGAACAATTTGATTCGTGCCGCTTATATTTGGCATTACCTCGAAAAGGCCGGCGTGCCGGATGTGCGCGGCGTCGCTTATTATCAGACGCGTATGCTGGTCGTCGTGGCGATCAAACAGCGCTATCCGGGACATGCGCGCCAGGCGGCGCTGATCGCGTCGCAATGCCGCGCCGCCGCGCTGCTCACGCGTTACGTCGTCGTGGTCGATGAAGATATCAATATTTGGGACAGCAACGAGCTTCTTTGGGCACTGTGCACACGCACCGATCCGGCGAAAGACATCGATGTTCTGCGGCGTTGCTGGAGCAATCCGATCGATCCGATCATCCCGCCCAGCGAGCGTGGCTTTCAGTCGCGCGGCATTATCGATGCGTGCAAACCTTACGAGTGGATGAATGAATTTCCAAAAGTTTCCGGCGCCAGTGAAGAGTTAAAGAAGAAGGTTGCTGCGAAGTTTGGTACAAGCTTGGCAAGCAAGAAGAATTAAAAATTTTAACCACAAAGAACGCAAAGGAATACAACCTAGGGGCGGACCTGCGTGTCCGCCCGAATCGGTCCCGTAGGGCAACCCCCCGTGGTTGCCCCTTCCCCGACGGATTTTTTACCACGAAGCGCACGAAGGACACGAAGATTTGATGAAGAAAACAGTTATCCGGATAGTTGCGCTAGTGGCTTTATTGTTTTGTGTCCAGCCGAACACGCACGCCCAGCAAAAGCCGTTGGAGAAAGTTCGCCTCACCGTGCCGGCGAAAGCCTTAACGTTTGTGCCGTACTATTTTGGCAAAGCACAGGGAATGTTCGCTAAAGAAGGCATCGATCTGGAGATCATCGTCATGCGCCCGCCACTGGGCGTAACTGCGCTGGTGGCAGGCGATCTCGACTACACCGCGGCGGGCGGCTTGTCGTTTCGCGCGGCGATGAAAGGCGCGCCGATTCGCACCATCGCCTTCATTCAGACCCGTTTGAGTTTCAGTCTCATCGGTCAGCCCGGGATGACGCCGGCGCGGATTCGCAACGTCGCCGTCAGCGGCATTGGCTCGTTGGCGCACTACGCCGCGATCACCATGATGAAGAGGCTGGGTAACGAAAAAGTCGCTTACATCTCGACCAACACGACGGCGAACAGCTATACAGCGTTGTTGGGAAAAGCGGCGGATGCCGCCATCGTGACGCCGCCTTATACTTCGATGGCGACGCTGGCCGGGTACCCCGACTTTGGCAACACCTTTGACGTGCGCGACCTGCAGGGCGGATTGGTGGCGCGAGAGCCGTACATTCACGATCGCCGCGATCGGGTGAAAGCGATGATCCGCGCCACGCTGCGGAGCATGGACGCGCTGGTCAAAAACGAATCCGAAGCGATTCCGTATTTGCAGCGAGATTTTGCTTTGGAGCCGAAGATCGCCGCGGACACTTATAAAATTCTCCGACAAATCGTCAACTCGGACGGCGATATCGAAGATGCTGTGTTAAAGTCGATCCTCGACAAGATCAAACAGGAATCCGGCATCACCGGCGAGGTTCCGGCCGACCGGCTCGTCGATCTATCGCTGCTGCGCGAAGTCCACGCTGAAATGCGCAAGCGGTAACGCAACTGTTGCGCGAGCACCGTGTGAGCGATTATGATCCCCGAATTAGATCTTTCACGATGGAGGATGACTATGAGACGATTAATGAGCGCCACGATATTAATGATCGGTTTGGTTTTGAGCCAATCTGCTTTTGGTGATCTTCCTGAACCAAAGGGTAAAAACGAGAATCCCAACATCGTCGCCGCGCGCAAGTCGATTGACTCGAAAGACTTCAAAGCTGCAGTCGGGCACCTGACCAAAGCCGTGCAGGAAGAGCCCAAGAACGCCGACGCGCACAGCATGCTCGGTTACAGCTACCGAAAGCTCGGCACCTTCGATAAATCGATGGAGCACTATCAGACGGCGCTCAAGATCGATTCCAGCCATCGCTACGCCCACGAGTACCTCGGCGAACTCTATTTAGACATGAATCAGCCCGATAACGCTGATAAGCAGCTGGTGGCGCTGAAAAAGGCGTGTCCGTTTTTCGGCAAGTGCGAAGAATATGAAGATCTGAAAAAGGCGATCGACACTTTTAAGGCGAAGAAGAAATAAATATTCAGTTCAAAGTTCCGGGTTCAAAGTTCAAAGTATGGGATTTTCCGCTTTTGAATCAACCTGGAACATTGAACGTTGAACCTTGAACTCAAGCGGGGAATTAACCGCGTACTGAAACCGGCGGAGGCGACATTATGGCTGAAGCGATCAAAGCGCGGATCGGATTCGTCAGCGGCGGCGCTGGCTCGATGCCACACTACAACAGTTTTCTACCGATCGTGCCGAAAGAGATCGAGATCGATTTCCAAGGCCTGGAGCTTTACGGCAGGTCGCTTTACGAGATCTCGGACAAAAAGGAAATTATTCTGCGCCGGGTGAAGGAGTTCATCGCTGAGCGTAAATGGGACGGACTGATTCTTACCGCCGCGCCGACTGAGGTGCTCAATCCGGGATTGTTCGATGATTTGAAAGCGGCCGTCTCAATTCCTTTCACCACCGCACTCAACGCCTGTGTCGCGGCGCTGCGAGTTTACACAGCGCCGAAGGTGCTCTTGTTAACGCCGTTCGACGCGCGCTTGAATGATTTGATCGTCACGCATCTCGCCAAAGCCGGAGTGACGGCGATCGCGCCGCATTCCTTCGACCAGCTTGCGGTGCCGAAAAGGATGACGCCGGACGAAGTTTTCGATCTGACGAAAAAGAACTTGGCTGCCGTAGGGAAGGTCGACGCGATTTATTTCCAAGGAGCGGTGCTCGATCCGATCAAATGTCTGGAGCGGATCGAGTCGGAGCTCAACGCGACGGTTATCGCCAGCAACCCGGCGATGTTTTGGTACGTGCTGTCCTGAGTGGCCGGCGATAAAAGAATGAACGGAGTTCAAGGCGGTCAAAAAGTTTAAATTGCTCAGAACGCCGGATTCGTGCTGGCGGAGCCGATTTGTCCCAAGGGAAGGCTTGCAGGCACGTCCGTAACGACTTTTGGCGCTCCAGGACGGCGTCGCCAGTTTCCACGCGGTGAGCGAAAAAATTCGATTAGTAAGCTATCACCGCGACCCGCGGGCAGCTCGCTCGCGGTGCGCTTTCACGGATCAGTGTCGGAGCGCGTCGCTTCAGGAATGACCTACCCCGATTTTCTTCAAAAAACCGCTTGCTTCGATTTCCCAATAGGAATTTGATTCCTTTCAGATTGACATAAGGTACATCGGGAACCGTAGGCACGTTGTAGTCGTAGGCGATCTTCAAGGTCTCGGGGTCGCTGATTCGCAGATGGCGCTCGATGACTTTGAGCGCGAACGCGCGATCGCCTTTCATGCGATGAATGCCTTCAATCAAGGCTTTCAAAAAATTCGTCGTCAACTCACGATGTTTCTCGATGAATGATTCTGTCGTCCCGATCCCGCTGTGCTGATAGTCGAGACCGATCGTCGAGTAATCGATCAGCGTGTGCAATCCCTCTTTCTTGGCGCGGTAGGCGAATGACTGTTCGAGTAACGTCGCTTGAATCGCTCCTTGAGAGACCGCGGCCAGCCGTTCGGGGTTGCCGCCAGTTTGTAGGATGACCACGTCTTTGCCGGGTGCCAGACCGTGCTTTTCCAATCCCCAACGAGCCAAGAAGTCCGCAGACCCGCCGAAGCGAGCGATGCCGAGTTTGTGACCCTTGAGGTCTTCGATTTTTTTTATGTTTTTGGCGACCACCAATTCGTAAGGCGCGTAGTTCACGGTGCCGGCAATCATCACCGCGTCGCGACCGGCAAGATGCGCGTTAATAACCCCCGAACCCGCTATGGTGATAAAGCTCATCTCCCCCGACAGCATTGCCGCAAGAGCCGTTGATGAACCGGACATCACCAGAGGTTTGACGTCGAGGCCGTACTTTTCAAAGTAGCCGCCGTCGACGGCCGACAAGATGGGCACGTTCGTGGGAGTGACCGAAACCAGTCCGACATAGATCGTTGGCCGGTTTTGCGCGCTTAGGTAAGGCACTCCGACGAGAAGCGAAAAGAAATAGACCGGGAAAAGAGTTTTTATCCGGCTCATAACAGAATCCCCCATTTCGATGAAAGTCCCCCGCACGTAAAAAAGCTACCACGGCGCAAAACTTCGGTCGATAGGGTTATTCGCAGAGACCTGGCGGCTCTTCATGGGTGCTGGATGTCCAGCGCTGATTCAATCATGCGCTAACGCGCGTGAGAGTTTAGGGCTTCTAAACACGTTCGATTGACAGGTGTTTGGAATCCTTGGTAGAACGCCCCATTGGTAAATCCTGTCGACAATTCTCACACGCTGGCCAGCGCACACACAACACAAAGGTTCGGCGACAGCTCGTCGGAATAGCGATTTCTATTTGCCAGTCGGTAAACGGAGGATCGCATGAAGACAACAGTTTTCACAGTTAGCTTGTTTTTGCTCTTTTCCTTCTCCATCGCCTCGGCCCAGCTCAGCAAAATGACGGTGGGCTATGGTTCGATCAGTGCAGCGCAGTTGCCGGTATGGGTCGCCAAAGAAGCGGGGATTTTTAGCAAAAATGGTCTGGATGTTCAGTTGGTGTTTTTTAAAGGCAGCACCACGGCGGTGATGGCGTTGTTATCGAGGGAGACGCCGATCAGTCAGGTGACTGGGCCGCCGATCGTCAACGCCGGCCTGAGAGGTGGCGATTCGGTGTTCGTCGCCGGCGGAGCGGTGATCATAGACTATTGGCTCATGAGCCGTGCCGATATCAAAACCGCGGAGCAACTCAAAGGCGGCTCGATTGCCGTTTCGACTTTCGGCGGACAGTCTGAATTTGTATCGCGCATCGCACTTAAGAAGCTCGGCCTAACTCCGGGAAAGGATGTGACCATGGTGCAGATCGGCGTGCCCTCTGATCGACTGATCGCCACGGAGACCGGCAAAGTGCGTGCGGCTTTGCTGAATTCACCCGACAGCTTCATCGGCGAGAAAAAGGGTCTTTACACTCACGCTTACGTGAGCCTGCCTAGTCAGAGCACCGGTGCCGCGACGACCCGCAGGTTCATTCGAGAAAATCCCGACATGGTGAGAAAATATGTCAGATCTCAAATCGAAGCGGTGCACCGCATCAAAACCGACCGTGAGACCGCGCAGCGGGTGCTCGTGAAGTACCTCGGCCCTCAGGACAAGCAGATCTTGGACAAAACCTATGATGACATTAGCTCTGATCAAAAACTTCCCCCGAAACAATATCCAACACTGGAGGGGCTAAAGAGTATTTTAGATCCCTTAGCTGAGACGGATGCCAAGGCGAAGGCCGCCAAGCCTGAAGAATTTGTTGATATGACTTTTGTTCGGGAGTTGGACCAAAGCGGATTCACCGACAGCCTGTACAAGAAACAATGATCGGCGAGAGCGGCGATGGTGGCCGTTCAATCCAGTCCGTGCTGTGCCCCTTGCTGGATTCGCATGACGGTTAGCAACCTATTCTCTCACGGTCCGGGTTAGCCAATCGGTAACTATTTTCGACACGCTATCCTCCGCGCCGACGTAAAAGTGATCGCAATTCGCGATGATCGCCACTTCGCACGGACCAGCGCAGTTTTCTTGGAAGCGCTCCGCCGGGTAATTTTCCTTCGGTTCTTGATCGCCGCGGATGAATAATACCGGGCATTTTATTCGCTTGGCATTCTCGACGAGATCCGGCGCATTGGAAAGCCGGTCGAGAAACGTGCGCGCCGAGATTACCCACCACCACGCTGGGATCAGCATGAGCTGGCGCGGTTTGCCGGCGGCGATCAATGCCTCGGCTTCCTTGCTGAGCGCCGTGGTATCTCCTGCCAATGAAAAATTGCGCGCCGCGTGCGGATTGGTCATGCGATTGCCGCCGGCGTGGGCGGAAAGCAAAATTAACGCGCGCGTCTCCGGGTGACGAGCGACATGTTCACTGGCGAGCACGCCGCCGTTGCTGTGGCCGATCACGATCGGAGTGCTGAATCCTCGGTTTGCCAGGTATTTTGCCGCCAGGTCGTTGTCCTCGATCCCTTCAGCGACGGTCTGATACGCGCCGCCGACGCATTCACGGCTATCATAGGTGCTCACCGAGTCGTGGCCGCGGCGATTGAACGGCATGAAATCGTAACCGAGCGCGGTGACATGCGGCGCGAGAAAGCGCGCGGCGCAGACATAAAAGTTCATCTGGTTGCCGTGGCAGTACATCGCCGCGCCCTTGCTCGGACCGTCCGGTGTGTAGTAGGCAGCATCTAAGGGATGAGTCGGCGTGGGTATGCTGATGAGCTCGGTGCGCATAGAATACTCCTTGGGAATTTTGAACGGCCAGCCTATCGCTAAATCGTGCGCGATCACAGAGTCGCAGCACCGGGTTTTCTGAAGAGGAGAAGTTATCATGGCTGAAAAAAGAGCGCCGTTTCGCGCCAATCACGTCGGCAGTCTCTTGCGTCCGCCGGAGCTGCGGCAGGCGAGAGAGAAGCGCGAGAAGGGCGAGATCAGCGCGGCGCAGCTACGAGAAGTGGAGGACCGCTGCATCCGCGACGCCGTGAAGATGCAGGAAGACGTCGGCATGCAGGGCATCACCGACGGTGAATTTCGCCGGACTCTCTGGCATGCCGATTTTCTGAGCCAGATCGAAGGTATCAAGGTCGTCGAAGGATTGCTGCCGGACTCGGCAAAGCATTTTCAGAATCCTGACTCGGACGTGCAGCGGTCGCCGACGCAGTTCGTCGTGACCGGAAAGCTTGGTCATCCGCGCGGGATCGAGGTGGAGAATTTCAAGTTTCTCGCTTCGGTCACCAAGAACACCGGGAAGCAGTGCATCCCGTCGCCTTCGCTCGTGCATTTCCGCACCGGCCGCGGCGGCGTGGACAAAGCGGCTTACCCGGACATGGGAGAGTTTTTTGCCGACCTGGCGCGAGTGTTTCGCGATGAGATCGCTCAACTTGCCCAGGCGGGTTGCACCTATCTGGAGATCGATGACGTGAATTTTGCCTATCTCTGCGATCCTAAAATGCGTGAAGGGGCAAGGAAGATTGGCGAAGACCCGGATAAACTGCCGGCGCTGTATGCCGAGCTGATCAACGAATGCATCAAAGATCGCCCAGCGAACATGTCAGTATGCACGCACCTTTGCCGCGGCAATTTCCGCAGTTCGTGGGTCGCCGAAGGGGGCTACGATCCGGTCGCCGAAGTTTTGTTTAACGCTTTGAAGGTGGACGGTTATTTTTTGGAATTCGATACTCCACGAGCGGGAAACTTCGCGCCGCTGCGTTACTTGCCCAAAGACAAAAAGCTGATTCTGGGGCTGGTCACAACTAAGAGCGGGGAATTGGAAAAACCCGACGATCTCAAACGGCGCATCGATGAGGCGAGCAAACTCGTGCCCCTCGATCAGCTCGGCATCAGCCCGCAGTGCGGCTTTTCCAGCACGGTGCTCGGCAACAAGCTGACTATTGACGACCAGATCGCGAAGTTGAGATTGGTCGTGCAGGTGGCGAAGGATGTGTGGGGGAGCGCATAATTAACTGCAACTCATCTTCAATTAAGGACATCTAAAGCGAGCATCGTTGTGATTACTTGCTTCTTTCTGTTTTCGATTTGAGGAACCGAATACCTGTGGCGAAGCCGCAGACAAAAGAGCCAGCCGGCGAACGGCGAACGATCTCGCGTGACGAGATCCTTGCGCGTTTCCAAGACCGCGCGTTGGTGATTCTCAACGTCATGCCGAAAGAAACCTACGCGGCTGCGCATATTCTCGGCTCGATCAATCTTCCGGTTGCTGACATCGAGTTGAAAGCGCGGCAGCTCATTTCTAATTTCAACCAGGAAATTGCTGTCTACTGCGCCGGCCCGACTTGACCGTTAGGCGGGCAGGCGGTCGGCCTGTTAAAAAAATTGGGCTACACCAACGTCCGTCATTACGTCGGTGGCATGGCGGAATGGACGGAGTGCGGCGCACCCATCGAGAGAGATGCGCCAATGATCACGCCCAGCGGTGCGCGCTCTGGCGCGCGGGAAAACAGCACACGGCACTTTTCATGGTTGGAAATCTTGGCGAATTGGCCGCTGGACCGGTTGGTCGGCTTTTGGCTCGGCATGATCGTTGTCTTTGGCGTCATCTATTGGCTCGCCGGCATCAGTATGGGTTGGGGATTGCAGGCCGGCACCGCCGAGGTGAAACCGGACGTGAGCGGCTTCGCGACGGCGATCTATTTCAGTTTCGTCACGGCGCTTTCGATCGGCTACGGCGACGTCATTCCGCTCGGCGCTTTACGCATCCTTGCGGTAGTCGAGGGCATAGCTGGATTGCTGGTTTTCGGTTGCGTTATTTCAAAATTGGTTTCGCGTCGTCAAGAAGAGTTGACCGAAGAAATTCACCGAACGACTTTCGAAGACCGTTTGGATCGAGTGCGCACGAACCTGCATTTAGTTTTCTCCGATTTCGGTTCGGTGCAGCAACTTCAAACCGAGCACGGTTCGTTGCCGGGTCAGGCGCTGCGGCGGCTGGAAAGTACCGTGCGGGTATTTGGTGGTGAGCTGCAAACGATTCATGACCTTTTGTATAGGTCGCGCGTGGAACCCGACGAGGAGGCATTGGAGTCGCTGCTGGCGAATCTCGTGATCTGTTT